>CABKMX010000279.1 GCA_902373595.1 uncultured Christensenellaceae bacterium | reverse complement strand
GTCCCGACCTCATCGTCATCGACGGAGGCAAGGGACAGCTGTCTTCGGTCATGGAGATTGTGACCGCGCTCGGCGTCACCGACATCCCGTTCATCAGCCTCGCCAAGCGCGAAGAGGAAGTGTTTTTGCCCGGGCAAAGCGAGCCGGTCATTTTGCCGCGCAACAGCTATGCGCTCAAACTTTTGCAACGCATACGCGACGAGGCGCACCGATTTGCGATCACGTTCCACCGCCAATTGCGCAAGAAGTCGCAGACTGTCAGCGAATTGCTGTCCGTCCCCGGCGTGGGCGAGGGCAGGGTCAAGGCGCTCTACAAGCATTTCGGCACGGTCGCCGCGATCAAGAGCGCGAGCGTCGAACAGCTCGCCGCGGTCAAAGGGATGAACTTGCCGGCGGCGCAGGCGGTGTATAAGCATTTTCATCCGTGACGACAGCCGACGCTTTGCCTGTTCCGTTTGCGTTGCAAACCGAATATGCGAGGTCAAACGAGGCGATCACGAGGCATATGTTCGTAAATATCGCAAAAAAGGCTGCGCGCATCTCTTGACAAAAATTACACGAAACTTAAATGAAAAATGCGTTTTTGCGAACAAAGTGCATTTTTTGTTTGACACGTCGCGCGCGTTATGCTAATATATACGTCGAGCCGCATGAGAAGGGTCTCAAGTTTGCTTTGCAACACCCGAGTCAGCGAGACTGGAAAGAGGAGGTAAATCAATGTACGCAATCGTTACCAGCGGCGGCAAGCAGTACAAGGTCGAAAAGGACCAGATCGTGAAGGTCGAAAAGCTTGACGCGAACGTCGGAGACAAGGTCGAACTTCCCGTCGTCATGCTGTGCGATGAGGGCAACGTGGTCATTGGCGCAGACGCAGCCAAGGCGAGCGTTGTTGCCGAAGTCGTCGCGCAAGACAAGGCGAAGAAGATCATCGTCTTCAAGTACAAGGCGAAGAAGAACGAGCGCAAGCGTCAGGGCCACAGACAGCCGTACACCGCGCTCAAGATCGCCGAGATCAAGGCATAATGACACACGTTGTCGTCACAAGACGCAACAACAGAATAGTTTCGGTCGAGTGCACCGGTCACACCGGGTACGGAGAGCAGGGCGAAGACATCGTCTGCGCGGCGCTCTCGTCGATCGTCCAGACGGCGGCCCTCGGGTTGCTTCAAGTGGTCGGGGTCAAGCTCGACTACCGCACGGACGAGAGGGGATACCTCAAAATGGCGCTCCCCGACGACCTTGACGAAAAGGTCCGTCACGACTGCGACACCGTCCTCGAGACAATGCTCTTGGGGGTCGCGGATCTCAACCAAGGCTATTCGGACTTCATCGAATTGGAGGTAAAATAAGATGTTCATCAATATACAGCTTTTCGCGCACAAGAAAGGCGGCGGCTCCACCCGTAACGGCAGAGACTCCGAGGCGAAGCGTCTCGGCGTCAAGAGGTCGGACGGTCAATTTGTCACCGCAGGCAGCATCCTTGTCAGACAGAGAGGCACCAAGTTCCACGACGGC
>CABKMX010000278.1 GCA_902373595.1 uncultured Christensenellaceae bacterium | reverse complement strand
GTCATCTACATCGCCAAAAAGTTCGATTCGTCGGGCGTGGACATGGACGATTTGATCTCGGTGGGGACAATCGGATTGATCAAAGCCGTCAAATCGTTCGACGGGTCCAAAAAGATAAAACTCGCGACCTATGCGAGCCGCTGTATCGAGAACGAAATCTTGATGCAATTGCGAAAGACGGTGCGCACAAAGGGCGAGATGTCGCTCGACGAACCGCTCAACGTCGATTGGGAGGGCAACGTGTTGCTGCTGTCCGACGTGCTCGGCACCGAGTGCGACGCCGTGGGGCGCGACCTCGAGAGAGATGAAGAAAAAGACATGCTTTTGAAGTGCCTTCAAAATCTCGATCCGCGCGAAAAGCAGATAGTGAAAATGCGATTCGGGCTGTTGGGGGCGGCGCGCAAGACGCAAAAGGAGATAGCGGACATCATGGGAATCTCGCAGTCGTACATCTCTCGTCTCGAAAAGAAGGTGATGGCAAAGCTCAAGCGCGATCTTGACGACGCAAATTGATTCAAAGAGGTTGCGCTTTTCGTCGTAAATTGATAATATTTACATATGAAGATATTATTGGTCAACGACGACGGCATAGGCGCGCCCGGACTTCACGCGATGGCGGACGCGCTTTTCGCCGACCATGAGGTATATATCGTCGCTCCCGACAAAGAGCAGTCGGGGTGCGGACACAGCCTCACTTTTCACGCTCCGCTCAATTACAGGTTTGTGCCTTTCGAGGACGGCAGGACGGCATATTCGCTCAGCGGCACGCCGGCGGATTGCGTCAAGTTCGGCATTGACGTCATCTTGGGCTTCAAACCCGATCTCGTGATCAGCGGCATCAACAATACCTGCAACATAGGCACGGACATAGTCTATTCGGGCACGGTCAACGCCGCGCTCGAGTCGTGTCTGCACAAGGTCAAGGCGCTTGCCGTGTCATACGAGAATACGGACGGCGACTACGACTACGTCGCCAAATTCGTCGCGCGCAACGTCTCCCTTTTGGCGGACATGCTGCCCGGCGACTGCAACACGATTTTCAACATCAATTTTCCATGTCCGCAAAAGGATCTCAAGGGGGTCAAGATTGCGCGCACGGGTGACAGATTCTATCATGATGAGTACCAATATGTGCCCGAAAGGGGCTATTTTATCACCGGACATCCGGTGCCTGCCGAGTACAACGATCCCGAATCCGACGTCGTACTTTGCGAAAAGGGTTGGGCATGCGTCTCGCCGGTGAGGGTATATCTCAACGACGACGCGCTTTGGTCGAGACTCAAAGAGGTGAAATTTTGAAAGTCGCGGTCATCGGCGCCGGCGCCGCGGGGTTGATGTGCGCCGCGATGCTCGCTCGCGGCGGCGCGTCGGTAACGGTGTTCGAGCGCAACGACAGGGCGGGCAAAAAGCTGTTCATCACGGGCAAGGGCAGATGCAATCTGACCAACAACTGCGATGTGTCTGATTGGCTCGCGGCGACCGTCAACGGCGCAAAATTCATGTATTCGTGTGCGAATTTGTTT
>CABKMX010000277.1 GCA_902373595.1 uncultured Christensenellaceae bacterium | reverse complement strand
TTCGAGAACATCGCCGGCAAGGGCATCAAGTCGGGCGTCGCAATCACCGCAAGCTCGCGCTTCTCATCCTCGCTCGGTTCGGGCGTCATCTACAAGCTCGATGGCGAGACCGCCTACATCATCACCAACTATCACGTCGTCTACGACCAATCTTCGCGCGGCATCGCTTCGGACATTCACGTCTATATCTACAACAGATATTCTAGAGACGACGCAATCGCGGCGCGCTTCCTCGGCGGCTCGTCCGATTATGACATCGCCGTCCTCGAGGCGACCGGCGAAGTGTTCGCCGACAGCGACCTGACCGAGGCGGCGAAGGTCGACACCGGCACCCCTCAGCTCGGCGAAATCTGCATCGCGGTCGGCACCCCCGAAGAGATGCAATTCTCGGTCACGCAAGGCATTGTCTCCACTCAATCAGAATATATTTACACTCAGGTACTCGGCGAAACGTCCCCGGCGTCTCGGGTGCGGGTCTTCCGCACGGATACCGCGCTCAACAGCGGCAATTCGGGCGGCGGCGTATTCAACTCCGCCGGCGAGCTGATCGGCATCGCCAACGCCAAGAGCAGCGAGTCCGACGTCGACAACATCTGCTATGCGATCCCCGCGATCATCGCGGTCAACATCGCCGACAACGTCATCGAGACGGGCGGATCCAAATTCGTGCTGGGCGTGACGCTGAGCAACAACGGCGAGACCACGACCGTCTACGATTCGCAAAGCGGCGAGATCCGCACCGTCGAGACCGTCGCCGTCTCCGGCATCAACTCCGGCAGCGTCTGCGAGGGCGTGCTCCAAACCGGTGACATACTGACCTCGATCGACCTCATCCGCGGCGGCGAAGTCGTCGAAAGCTGCACGATCGAACGCGTGTTCAACGCGACCGAGTTCCTGCTCAAAGCCCGCGTGGGCGACACCGTCCGCATCAACTACACCCGCGGCGGCACGGAGGCGAACGCCGAGTTCGCAGTCACCGCGCTGACCGCTCTGTAATACTTTTCATAATTCTCTCCCAAGCAAAAGGGAACGCCGATTGACGTTCCCTTTTGCGTTGTCTTTGGATTGACTTATTTTGTCTTATTCTTTTTCTTGCGGGCGGACAGCGCACCCAAGACCGTCGTCAGCTTTTTGCCGACCAACACATTGAGCACCGTCAATACGACGATGAACACCGTCAACGCGAGCGCCTGATAGCCGGGCGTGACCGTCATGCCGAAAAAGTTGAGTTCATAACCAAAACTGCCCGTCAATTGCTCCATCAACTCGGGATTGCCGATGTATGCGGCAATCGCATTGATTCCGTCGTTCATGAACGCATATCGGAACATTGCGCACGCATAGGTCCCGGGGATGAATCCGCAGACGTATTGGACGGCTTCGGGCATCATGAACAGCGGCATGTACGCGCCGATTAAGAAGCCTATCGCGGTCGAGATGATTGTGATGATGCTTGCCATAGTAGCGTCGCGCGTGACAAACGAACAGATAAACACCGAAAACAACACGCCGGCTATTGTCGCATACGCGAGCACTCCGACAAG
>CABKMX010000276.1 GCA_902373595.1 uncultured Christensenellaceae bacterium | reverse complement strand
CCCCAAGAGGAGAGCACGCCGCCGACGCTGGGGTTGACGAGAGTGATCTTGCTCGCGTCGCTGCCGTAAAATCTGTCTGCGAGAAACTCGCGCATAAGCTCGAAAAACGCCGGAAGCTCGGGCTCGAAACCGACGACGGACGACGCGCTCGCGCCGGTGAAGATGCTGTCGCCGAAGACGAGTATCCTGATCGGTTCGCCCGCTTGCAGCTTGGGAAGCAGGTTGGGGAAGTTGCCGGGGACATATTCGGGAGTGTCAAGCTCGATTGCGTCCGCGGTCTCGTAGGTCACCGACAGGTGGCGGGTGCGGAACAGCGAGCCTTCGGAGAGCAGATATTGCCCGTCGTTCAGCCCTCCGCCGTCGTTGTACGGCGTGGTGCCGGCGGTGCCACCCGTCATGTCTTCGGGGACGTCGACGCCGTCAATCCACTTCGCCTCGAGATAGGGCATGGAGCCGTCCGTCTTGACGGAGATCGAGTTGCCCGACACCGTGTAGTCGGAAGGCGAATACTCTTTGTCCAAAGTGTAGTCGCGCACGGAAATGACGCGCGTCGGCGTGTAGGCGAGCCGCGCAACCGCGGTATCGCCGCCATAGCTCACCGGCACGGCGACCTCGTTGTAGATGACCGTACCCTCGTCCGACGTGTTGAACCAAAACGGAGTGACTACCTGTTCGGCGCCGTACTCGTAGACCGCCTCGGGCGGAGCGCAGGCAAACAGCGCCGCGCAGAGCGACGCAAGCAAAAGCGTCGTGATGAATGCAAAAAACTTTTTCATTGATGCCTCCTGGGGATATGATAGCATATCCGCACGGTTTCGTCAATCGCAGAGGGAGATTTATCCTTGATGGGAATACGAGAAAATAGCGCACGGAAATGGGGCTTCAAAGTTGCGCATCGCCAAAGTTCGTGTTATAATAAAATATGTCGATGTCCCCTTTTCGGGACGGAACTTGTGTTATAATCGACGAAGGAGGTTATTATGGACGGCTTTGAACCAAAAAAATTGCTCATCCTCAGGATCTATCAGATCCTCAACGAGTATTCGGACGCGGACCACAAACTCAAACAGGCGGACATCATCGCATATCTCGCGAGCGAGTACGGCATCGAGTGCGAACGCAAGGCGATCGCGCGAAACATAGATTACCTCAAACACGCAGGCATCGACATCGTTCAGGACCGCGGCGACGGCTACTATCTCGCCGAACGCAGGTTCGAGCACGGCGAGCTGCGCTTCCTCACCGATTCCGTCATCGCAAACCGCAACGTCTGCGAGTCGTACACCAAGGAGATCATTCGCAAACTCGTCAAAGAGGGCGGCGTGTACTACAAGAACTACGCGCGCTGCGTGGATCTCGGCGATTGGCGCAAGAGCGAGAACAAGGAGTACTTCCTCAACATCGAGCTGCTGTCCGAAGCGATCGAGAAAAAGGTCAAGGTCACTTTGCGGTTCATGCACTACGGCGTGGACAAGCAGCTGCACGCACGCAAGCCCGACAAGGAGACCGTCAACCCCTACAAGCTCTTCTTCAAGAACGGACACTACTACCTCGCGTGC
>CABKMX010000275.1 GCA_902373595.1 uncultured Christensenellaceae bacterium | reverse complement strand
ATTAAGCCCGCTGCCGAAGGCTTCGTCTTCGTCGTCGTCCTCGTCATCGTCGCCGTCGTCTTCTTCGTGTCTGTCGAACATCGTCTGCGCCATCAAGCGCGCCCTCAATTCTTCCACGTCGACGCCCATCGACGCAAGCGCGCGGCAGGCGTACGAACCGCCGTCCTCGAGCAGGCAAGTGAGCAACGTGACCGAATCGATCGCACCGACGCCGTTCATCTTGCCGTACATCTCGCTCGTACGCAGCGCCCTGTCGACACGAGGCGTGATCCTGACATTGGATGTCGGCTCGTCCTCCTGCGGCAAAAGCGCCGCAATCAGTGCGTCGACGTCGACGAATCTCGCCAAAATTTTGCCGCCTTTGCATTGCGAACTCGCTATGCCGGCGAGCATGTGTTCGGTCCCCAAAAGACCGCCTTTGCGCATCGCGTAAGTTTGAGCCTGTTTGATTGCTCTTGCACATTCTTCGGTGAATTTCATATCTTATCCTCCTTCAATTCAATGTCTTGTTTGTCAATGCGGCGCGCGCTCTGTCGCGCTCTTCCGCGGTGAGGACCTTTTTGGCGAACATGCACAGCATCGCCGGCTGTGTCATCACCGCCAAATTGTCCAATGTCTCGTAGTCCTTGTCAATGTAGCCGAGGGCTATGCCCAGTCTTGCGTAGCCGACGAGCTGCATGAACTCGCTCGAGCTGATTTTGCAGCAATTGGTCAAGATGCCCCAACTGCGCATAATCTTGTCCTTGAGGTCGACGCCTCCCTTCTGTTTGAGCGTCTCTCTTTCGCGGCGCTCCAACTCTATTATCTGCGTGACCGCCCTGCCGAAGATGTCCTTGATCGACTCCTCGCTCTTGCCTACGGCGGCTTGGTTGCTGATCTGATACTCAAAGCCGGACGCGTCCGTGCCCTCGCCGTACGTTCCCCTCGTGGTGAACCCCAGCTTTTCCAGCCCCGAAATCAGGCTGCCCATCTTGCGGCCTATCGTCAAAGCCGGCAGCGACACGAGCGCCGAAAGGCGCATCGCCGCGCCGAGATTGGTCGGGCATGCGGTCAAATAGCCGAAGTATTTGTCATACGCGATGTCGAGGTTTTGGGCGAGAAGTTCGTCCAGCTTGACCAACTTTGCGTATGCGTTGTCGAGGTCGTACCCGGGCATGATGCATTGCTCGCGAATGTGGTCCTCTTCGTTGATCATGATTGAGACGGTCTCGTCGTCGGCGACGAACACGCCGCCGTACGGCTTTTTGACAAGCTCGGCGCTGATCAAATGCTTTTCGACGAGCGATTGCTCAAACACCTTTTCCGTCTCGCCCGTCTTGTAGAACTTGCCGGCGAAGAGCTTGTTGCAGCAATCGACTGTGTTTTTCATCAACACCGAATAAATCTCTTCCTGTCCGCTCAACTTGTGTGGGAAGGGCAAGCCGTTGATGTTGCGCGCAAAGCGTACTCGCGTGGAGATGACCACGTCCTTGTTCTTGTCCGTCATTTGTTGTCACCTCCCGTAAGCGAAGCGATTTGATGCTTAAGTTGAGCCGCAAGATCGTAATCTCCCCTCTCGCCCGCCTC
>CABKMX010000274.1 GCA_902373595.1 uncultured Christensenellaceae bacterium | reverse complement strand
CGGTTAGTAGCTGCTAACCGACAGGAGGAGTTATGTATTTGGCATTTGCGCCATATGGCGAACGTCTCGTCGTGACAGGAGTGAGGGCAGACGGAAATGTCAAGCGGCATCTCGAGAGTTTGGGCATCTTGCCCGGCTGCGTGATGACTTCGCTTTACGACAACGGCGGAGATGTGGTCGTCAAAATCGGCGACGGCAAACTCGCGCTGGGCAAGAGCGTGGCGCTCAAAGTGGAAGTAGAGCCGCAAGGCGGCAAATAAAAAAAGGAGAATCGGTATGGAGAGAAGATTGGATTCGTTTTCTCCCGGTCAAAAGGGAGTCGTCAAGAGCATTGACGGCGATTGCAAGGTCAAGCGCAGGCTTTTCGACATGGGGTTGACCCCGGGTGCGGAAGTCGTTTTGCGCAAGGTCGCGCCTCTCGGCGATCCCGTCGAGGTGACGTTGAGAGGGTATGAGCTGTCGCTCCGCAAGGCGGAAGCGCACGCGGTGGTGACGGAGGTGTGATATGAAAGTAGCTTTGGCAGGCAATCCCAATTGCGGCAAGACCACGCTGTTTAATGCGCTGACGGGCAGTACCGCTCACGTCGGCAATTGGCCGGGCGTCACCGTCGACAAGCGTGAGGGGCAGTACCGCAAAAAGGGCGCGCGCATCGACATCGTCGATCTGCCCGGAATATATTCGCTGTCGCCGTACACGCCCGAAGAGGTGGTGTCGCGCAACTTCATCATTGACGACAAACCCGACGTCATCGTCAACGTCGTCGATTCGACCAATCTCGAACGCAATCTGTATTTGACCACGCAGATACTCGAACTCGACAGACCCGTGGTGATTGCGCTCAACATGACGGACGTCTTGCAAAAGAGAGGGCAAAAGGCGGACGCGGGCAAGCTGTCCGAGGTGTTCGGAGTGCCGGTCGTTGAGATCAGCGCGTTGCAAGGCAAGGGCTTGGACGAGATGATGAGGGCGGCGGCAAAGGCGGCGGACAGTCCGCGCAAGGGCACGAGCGTCGTCGACAAGGTGCCGGCGATCGCCGCGATCTGCGAAAGTGCGCGGGAAAAGTATCAAAGCGCAGGCATTTCGGACATCGCGTTCCGTTCGGTCAAGGCGATCGAAAATGACTCGCTCGAAAAGGCAAAGAATCCGCGCATCGTCGAGGCGGTGAGACGCGAATGCAACGACGAAGTCGACTATGAGGCGATCGTCGCCGACGCGCGATACAAATTCATTGCGGACAGATGCAAAGATGTCGTTTCGGGTAAAAAAGAGGGCGTCAAATTGACCAAATCGGACAAGATAGACAGGGTGCTCACCCATCGCATTTGGGGCATACCGCTGTTCTTGTTGATCATGTTCGCGGTGTTCCATTTGACGTTCAGCGAGGACTTTCTGTATTTGGGCGCGATGGGCGCGATCCCCGAAGTCGCCGAACCGACGCTCGTCAACGACATCTTCGGCAACGGTGCAATCAACGCCCCGGGGACAATCTTGTTCAATCTGATGGACATAGCGACAAGCAAGCTCGGCGAAGTGATCGCCGGCGCGATGCCCGAAGGGGTGTGGTATGCGT
>CABKMX010000273.1 GCA_902373595.1 uncultured Christensenellaceae bacterium | reverse complement strand
TCGCGTCCCCGCAGCTCAATCCTTTATGGCTTAGCAAGGGGCAAGACGACGTATGCGCGCAAAAGATCCGCTCAAAACCTTGTCCTCACCCCACTTGCGCGGTCTCAACAAACGCCCTGAACGGACATTGCGTTGGCGACCTTCTCGAAACCGGCGATGTTAGCGCCGACGATGTAGTTGCCGCTCATGCCGTATCTTTCGGCGGCGTCCTTGATGTTGTGGAAGATGTTGATCATGATGTGCTTGAGCTTCTCGTCGACCTCTTCGAACGACCAGAACGTCCTCATGCTGGACTGCGCCATCTCCAAAGCGGAGCATGCGACGCCGCCGGCGTTTGCCGCCTTCGCGGGAGCGAATTGGACGCCGTGGTTTTGGAAGTACTCCGCCGCCTCGATCGTGCAGGGCATGTTCGCGCCCTCTCCCACCGCTTTGACGCCGTTCTTGACCAAGGTCTCGGCGGAAGCGAGATCGAGCTCGTTCTGCGTAGCGCACGGAAGCGCGATGTCGCACGGAATGGTCCAGATGCCCTTGCAGCCGGCGACGAACTTCGCGGTCGGATGATACTTGACATACTCGGAGATGCGTCCGCGGTTGCGCTCCTTGATGAGCTTGATCGTCTCGAGGACGATGCCGTTTTCGTCATAGATATAGCCGGAAGAATCGCTCATTGCGAGCACGGTCGCGCCCAGCTTGTTCGCCTTCTCGTGGGCGTAGATCGCGACGTTGCCGCTGCCGCTGATGACGACCTTTTTGCCGTCGAAGGTCGCGTTTTTCTCTTTGAGCATCTCTTCCATAAGGTAGATGAGACCGTATCCGGTCGCCTCGGTGCGGACGAGCGAACCGCCGTAGGTCAGACCTCTGCCCGTCAGCACGCCGACGTGCTCGTTGACAAGCTTTTTGTAGTAGCCGAACAAGTAGCCGATCTCTCTGCCGCCGACGCCGATGTCGCCTGCGGGGACGTCGGTATCCGCGCCGATGTGGCGATAGAGCTCGCTCATGAACGCCTGGCAGAAACGCATGACTTCCGCGTCGCTCTTGCCCTTGGGATCGAAGTCGGAACCGCCCTTGCCGCCGCCGATGGGAAGACCGGTCAGCGAGTTCTTGAAGATCTGCTCAAAGCCCAAGAACTTGATGATGGACAGGTTGACCGACGGATGGAAGCGCAAGCCGCCCTTGTAGGGGCCGATCGCGCTGTTGAATTGCACCCTGTAACCCTTGTTGACGTGCACGTTGCCGGCGTCGTCCACCCAGGGAACACGGAACATGATCACCCTCTCCGGCTCGACGAGCATCTCCAAAAGACCGAGCTTTTCATACTCGGGGTGCTTGTCGAAAACGAGCGAGATCGAAGAGAGGATCTCGGTCGCCGCCTGATGGAACTCGGGTTGACCGGGATTGCGCTCGATGAGATCATCGAGAACTTTTTGCACATAAGCGTTCATATATACACCTCAAAATTTGCGTTCGATTTTATTGACGATATTTTAGCGCAACGCCGTATTGATGTCAAAAAATTTTATACAAAAAATTGAGTTATCGGACACTTTTGCCGAATTTTGTAGTATAACTCGCCAAAAGCGCCTTTTTTGC
>CABKMX010000272.1 GCA_902373595.1 uncultured Christensenellaceae bacterium | reverse complement strand
CAAAGATAGAGGCGTTTGCCGCCTTGTGAGCGCTCTCGAAACGAATAGTTTTTTGTCGCCCCCGGCGTCTCTCGTCTTATGCTGCGGATACTCTCGTGGGCGCTGCCGATCGTCGACCTATGCGCCCTATCTCCTGCGACGAAAAAGGTTGACCGAGCGGATGCTCGGACGGCGGACGGACAGCATGCTTGCGATAAAGACGGGGATAATGCCTATGACTACCGCCGACGCGGCGGCGCCGATCAACGGATAGAAACCGTCGACGGCGGACGCGAAGTCGAGCTTGGACGACGCGAGCGCGAGCATCGCGACAGCGCAGCTTGCCGACACTCCGCTGCCCAGCATCTTCGCAAAGCCGTCGCGAAGCGTCTTTGCCGCGCCGACCAGGGTCGTCAAGATCGCGGTTATCGCTATCGCCGCGCCGACAAAGCCTGCGCCGATGTCGCGGCAAAACTCAAACAGAGGCATAGCGAAGTCGGCATAACCCATACTAACGACGTACACCCCGGCAAGCAGCGCAGCCATCACGCATCCGCTCGCCGCGGATATGCAACAGATCTCCGCCGCGCTCGCCTCTTCGGCGTCCTTGGACACGAGCACGCCGCCAAGCAGCATGTTCATCGCGCAATAGCTGACCGAGGGATAGATCGCGACGGGCAAGCTCTCGCCCGTCTGCTCGCTCTTCGCCGCCAAATACAAGATCATCGCCGCCAGCGCCGGCACCAAGATCAAGTTGACCGCGCCCACTCCGCGCAGATCTTTGCCGGCGAGCGCGACCGCCGCCAATGCCGCCGCTACACCGAGATGTTCGACGCCCGTCAACCGCGCGAGCAATTGCTCGAGCCCCGCGGTCATCGTCGCAAAGATCAGCACCGTAGCCGCGACCCCGACGACGTTTACGCAGCAAAATCCGCCCCTCGCCGCAGTCGCCGCGATCGAGCCGTCCTTGCCGAGGCGCGCGACCGTCTTGCCGGCGGCGATGAACAACCCTGCAAACGCGCCCATCAATACCCCGGCAAGCACCGGCGACAACACCCCGAAGTCGCCGAAAAAGACGATTATCTCGCGCCCGGTCGCGAAACCCGCGCCGACGACCGCCCCGACAAATATGCATACCGTTTTCAATATGTATGAAGTGCGCACAGCTATTGATATGCGCGCCCTCTGCCGGCAATGTCAAACAATGCGTACATAGCTGTTTTGCATGAAAAAAGGCGGCGGGAAAGCCGTCGCCTTCAAAATGTTCAGTGTTATTTCGTCTTTGTATCGAATCTTGCCTTGGCAATGAACTCGTCAATATCGTTCATTATATACTCGGTGCCCATCGTGTGTAAACCATCGTAGTACTTTTCGATTTAGCCGAACACCCCATATCGCCCGAACAATTCCTCAACTTGCAAACCGGTCAACCCTTTATGCGCCTTGTACTCTTCCACGCAACAAGTCATAAAAGTCAATACTATACTCATGCCAGAAGTCCCTCCGTCTGCCATTCGGGCGCGCCTGTATCCTGTTCCGACTTCCGGACGGCGAACAATGCCATTGGACTGTAATGCCATGCTTTAGAGTCTTCTACCTCAAGCACCGAATAGGTCTTCGAG
>CABKMX010000271.1 GCA_902373595.1 uncultured Christensenellaceae bacterium | reverse complement strand
ACAGAAAGACGTTTGCCCGTCGATTGCCCGGGTCTTTTGTTTTGAAGAGAGAAAATCCCCGAGGCAACCCTCGGGGACAATTTTGCGTTGCAGGCAGGTCAGTCCGAATGTCTCGCTTCGTCCATCTTTGCGGTCTCGTCGACAATCCTCAGCACCATTTCGAACGCGTCTTCAAGCACCGTTTGGTCGAGCCCGTCGATGGTATCGTTGAAGGTGTGGTAGTATTCCGTCGTCGTCGGGTTTTGCGCGCAAAGCGTAATCGTCTTGACGCCGGCGCGAATGAACGGAGTGGAGTCGCATCCGCCGGCGGGGTTGAGCATAATCTTGGGTTCGAGGTTCATCTCGTTCATGACTTTGAGCGCAACGTCGCGCAGGTCGGGGTCGAACTTGGAGCCCAGCCACGCGTCGCCCATAATCACCGAGAAGTAGGGGCGGTCGCGGAAGGAATCGAGGTTGAGCACATAGGTGCGTTCGCCCATCAGCGACGGGTCGTCCTTGTGGCGCTTGACGAAGTCCTTCGCGCCTTTGAGGCTCGCCTCTTCCGCACCCATACCTGCGGCGATTATGCGGCAGTCGGCAGGCGCCTTTTCGGGATTGGCGTAAAAGTATTTGAACAGCGCGATATAGAGCCCCGTGCCCGTCAAATTGTCCATCGCGCCCGGCGACGCCTTTGACTTGTCCCACGACACATATTGGCACAGCCAATAGCACCCGGGCAGGCAGAACACCGGCAGGATGTAGAGTACGATCGAGAAGATCTGAACGCCGCTCAATTCCTCGGCGGTCGCAAGCTCGCCGATGTAGAGGAAGCTGTACATTTTGAGGCAGATTGCGACAACGCTCATCACCAGCAGCGCCAGCACGCTGACCACGCCGATCACCGTTTTGGGAATCGCGGTCTTGGGGTTTTTGACCGAAAGCTGCCAGCACCAACTGCTGTCGTTGTGAGCGGAGAGTATGATTGTGCGCTTGACGTTGCCGCTGAGCGGCTCGAAGGTGTTGTAGACGTTTTGAGACGGCTCTTTTTTGAACAGGAAGTCGAGTTTCGCCGAGTAGGTGAAGACCTGTATGACCGCGAGGATCAATGTGAACACGGTCGAGATAAGGCTCGCGATCGGCGAGACATAAAACAACACGAAAGAGATGATGCCGAGCAGTCCGAGTATCGGGATCGCGGCGATGGACGCGCGCGGCGCCATGGTGAACTTTTCGACGGTGGACGGCTTGCCCGATATGCTTTCGAGCTCTTCCGCAATCATCGCGGCGCCCTGTGCCTCCTCGGGAGATCCCGGCAGACGGGGACCGGTGGCGTCGATCACCTTTGCGGCAAAGTCGTAGACGAACTTGCCGTACTCTTGTTTCTCATCCATTTTCCTGCTCCTTAAGCTTTTTCATTATTATATCATACGGCTTGCGCCGCGACAACGTGTTTGCCCAAACTTTTTCACGCATTTTTAATTTTTTTGATTCGTCCGCCTCATTTGAGGCGCAGCGAAAACTTTGCGGAAACATCGCCGAGGGAGAGGCGTGGAATTTATACATCGATGGGACGTTTTTGTAGCTTAATTCACCTATCGGACGCATTTGGGGCGTAAAAAATTTTTA
>CABKMX010000270.1 GCA_902373595.1 uncultured Christensenellaceae bacterium | reverse complement strand
GAGGAGGGGCGTTACGTCGCCGTCCACCATCCGTTTACCAGCGCAAAGGTCGAGGACATCCCGCTGCTTGACAGCGATCCGCTCAAGGTGCGTGCCAACGCCTACGACATGGTCATCAACGGTCAGGAGGCTGGCGGCGGCAGCATCAGGATTCACGACTGCAAGATGCAGAGCAAGATCTTCTCGCTGCTCGGCTTGACGCAGGAGCAGATCGTCGAGAAGTTCGGCTTCTTTGTCGACGCGTTCAAGTACGGCGCGCCGCCGCACGGCGGACTCGCGTTCGGGCTCGACCGCCTTGTGATGATCATCACCGGCACGGACAACATCAAGGACGTCATCGCGTTCCCCAAGGTGCAGAACGCGTCCTGTTTGATGACCGGCGCGCCTGCCGAGGTCGACGACAAACAGCTCAAAGAGCTGGCGTTGGAGATAGAGAAAAAGTGAACTTTTCGCGCTCGATTCCGCTGATAGGCGAGGACGGACTCGCGCGCCTTGCCGCCTGCCGCGTGACGGTGGTCGGCTTGGGCGGCGTCGGCGGCTATGTCGTCGAAGTCCTCGCGCGCAGCGGAGTGGGCGCGCTGACGTTGATCGACGGCGACAAGGTCGAAGAGAGCAACCTCAACCGCCAGATTGCCGCGCTGCGCAAGGATATCGGGCGGTATAAGGCGGAAGTCCTCGCCGAGAGAGTCGAGCAGATAAACCCGCGTTGCAAGGTGAACGCGGTCTGCGAGATGCTGACCGAGAGCAATTGCGCCGCGCTCGTCGACGGCTCGAGCTATGTCGCCGACGCGATAGATTCGCTTGCGGCAAAGGCGGCGCTCGCGGTCTATTGCACGGGCAAGGGCTTGCCGATAGTCTCGGCGATGGGCGCCGGCAACCGCGCCGGATGGTGCGACGTCCGCGTCGCGGACATCTACAAGACCGACTACGACCCCCTCGCCAAAAAGTTCCGCAAGATGATGAAGGAGCGCGGCGTGCGCAAACTCGACGTCTGCTTCACCCAAACGCCGCCCGTCCAAACGGGCGGAACGGTCGCGAGCATGCCGTTCGCGCCTGCCGCCTGCGGCGTCCGCATGGGCGCGTACATCGTCGAGCGATTGCTCGTGTGAGATTGATTTGCGGCGACAGACGGTTCGCCGTATTTTTATTTGTTGAATCTTATGGTATATGCTTTCGGATTCCGACAAATGTTGTCTATACAATGTTTGTCGGAATATTTGTTTTGGTGACAAAGCCTTGAAATTTTCATCATATAACGCGCAATATTCTCAAAATATTACAGTTTCATCAAAATCATCTCTTGACAAAACAATGAATAGGTGTTATACTGATTACGAAAAATGTTGTATATACAATGTTTGTCGGAGTGAGATATGGACATCAAAAGGGACAGATATTTGAACAAATTGATTGAAAAGCAAGGCAACGGTCTGATCAAGATCATTACCGGCATAAGACGGTGCGGCAAGTCGTACTTGCTGTTCAATCTGTTTCACAATCATTTGCTGAGCATAGGCACATCGCCCGATCACATCATAGAGGTCGCGCTTGACGATCGTCGAAACAAGAAGTTGCGCGATCCGGATGAGATGTTGAGCTATCTGACGGACAAGATCCAAGATGAAGGTCG
>CABKMX010000269.1 GCA_902373595.1 uncultured Christensenellaceae bacterium | reverse complement strand
CAATACCGCACCCTTTTGCCGGGGCAGCATGCGGACGTCACCCCGTCAGGGTACAGGAAGAAAAACAAGATTCGCGACGTTCTCGGCAAACCTGGGGCGACGATAGGCCTTGTCACCGTGACGTCGGCCAAGTCGAATGGCATCCCCGAAATCGGGGTGACCTGCGAGAAGTGCTGCACAATCGCCAAGGTCTCGCGCGACAGCGACGAAAACAGTTTGATAGTGGACGTCGAGGAGAGGGCAGTCATCGAACAGATATTGCCCGATCCGGTCGAAGAGATAGTTTACGGCGAGCTGACCGCAAAGCCGTATCCGCCCGTTGCCGACGGCGAGGACAAAAGGCCGATCGTGCTCGGCTGCAGGATGCTCAATTCGCTTTACGACAAGCTTCCTATGCCCCCCGACGACGACAGAGAGCTTCGCGAGAGGTTGGCAGACGCTTGCGATGTCGACGCCTTGATTGCGTATATAGCGGACAAGTTCAGAATAGGCGTGCCGCAGTTGCTTGTCGCCGATCGCGCCGAAGAGCGTATCACGATTGCAATGAATATGCTCACCGGTCTGGTCTCCACAGCGGATAAAGAGCGCAAAAAGCCACCGTTCAAGCGCGGCGAAAGGGAAGAAAAAGAGGAGGACGACGTCGCGTTGTACGAGCGCAAGATTGAAGAGCTCAACGCGCCGGATGAAGTCAAGGAGAAATTGCGCAAGGAGCTCAACAAATACCGCGCTTTGCCGCCCGCGGCAATCGACAAGCACAGCATTGCAAACTATATGGAGCTTGTGCTCGGCTTGCCGTGGCTCAACTACTCCAAAGACAACGTCGATCTCAAACAGGTCGCGGCGATTCTCGACGAGGACCATTACGGGCTTGAAGACGTCAAGGAGCGTGTGCTCGAATATATTGCGGTGCGTATCAAAAATCCCGACGGCAAGGCGCCGATCTTGTGTCTTGTCGGCGCGCCCGGCGTAGGCAAGTCGTCGATTGCGAGGTCGATTGCGAGGGCGGTCGGCAGGGATTATGTGCGCATGAGCCTCGGCGGACTCAGCGACGAGGCGGATATACGCGGCTTCCGCAGGACGTACGTCGGCTCCGCGCCCGGGCGGATCATCTATTCGATGTCAAAGGTCAAATTTTCCAATCCCTTGATGCTGTTGGACGAGATTGACAAACTCGCTCCGTCGGCAGCGCGCGGCAACATTCAAAGCGCGCTCCTCGAAGTGCTCGATCCCGAACAGAACAACTCCTTCCGCGATCACTATCTCGAGTTGCCGTACGACCTTTCAAAGGTGTTCTTTTTGGCGACCGCAAACTCGCTTTCGGACATACCCAAACCGTTGCTTGACCGCATGGAAATCATCGAGATTTCGGGATATACGCAGGACGAAAAACTTGCGATTGCACAGCGCTATCTCGTCCGCAAACAGCTGAAGGAATGCGGTCTTGCGGACGGCGAAGTCGCGTTTGACGACGATTCGATCATGTTCATCGTCGAGGGATACACGCGAGAGTCGGGCGTCAGAGGGCTGGAACGCAAAATCGGTTCTGTCTGCCGCAAAATCGTCAAAAAGCAAATGCTCGAGGGCGGCAATGCGATCACGCGCGTCGACAGAAGCGTCGTCGAAGAAATGCTCGGCGTGCCGCCGTACGTCAAGGCGGACAGGGATACAA
>CABKMX010000268.1 GCA_902373595.1 uncultured Christensenellaceae bacterium | reverse complement strand
ACAGGTCGCGATCTTGGCTGCGCTGGTATGGCTGATCGTGTGGGGGCTTTTGAGGCTGATCCGCCGCTTCCGCAAGCCGGTCATCAACCAAGACCTTTTGGACGAGATCCACAACCTCAAAAAGCAGATCGTCAAATTGACGCGCGAGAAGGATCGCATCCTCTCGATGAAGGTGCACGCGGTCGGCGACGAAGAGGCGCTTGCCGCGCTCGAAGAGGGCGAAGAGGGCGCCGCGGCGGAGGGCGAGGAAAAGAAGCAAACGGGCGAGAGCCGCTTCTTCAAATTGACCGAAGTCGACCAAATTTACGAAAACTACACGCCGCCCGAATATGACAACGACATCACTTTGGAGCAAATCTGCGACCGTTTCCGCAACTTTGCGGCGAGCCGTCTCAGGCTCTATTACGAACCGCGCATCATCCGTCTTTTCTGGGCGGGCATGTCGACGACGAGGCTTTTGATCCTGCAAGGTATATCCGGTACCGGTAAGACGTCGCTTGCGTACGCGACGGGGCAGTTCCTCGACAATCCGGCGACGATCGCGTCCGTTCAGCCGTCGTGGCGCGACCGTACCGAGCTGTTCGGCTACTTCAACGAATTCACCAAGCGGTTCAACGAGACGGAAGTTCTCAAAAAGATGTACGAGGCGACCTGGAACGAGAACATCTACATCACCGTTTTGGACGAAATGAACATCGCGCGTGTCGAGTACTACTTTGCGGAAATGCTGTCCATTCTGGAAATGCCGTCCCGCGACAACTGGATCGTCGACCTTGTCCCGAGCGGCTGGCCCAACGACCCCAAGCACGTTGTCAAGGGCAGGTTCACGCTTCCGCAAAACATGTGGTTCATCGGCACGGCGAACAACGACGACTCAACGTTCGCGATCTCGGACAAGGTCTACGACCGTGCGATCCCGATCAACATCAACACCAAGGGCGTGCCGTTCGACGCGCCCGAGACGGACAAACTCTATGTCTCGTTCAAGCATGTCGAGGCGATGTTCAAAGAGGCGCAGGAAAAGTACAAGGTCTCGCAAGAGGTCATCGACAAGATCAACACCCTCGACGATTACGTCATCGAACACTTCCGTTTGGCGTTCGGTAACCGTATCGTCAAGCAGCTCAAGGAGTTCGTTCCGTCCTACGTCGCGTGCGGCGGCACCGAGATCGACGGCATCGACTATGTGCTTTGCAACAAGATCTTGCGCAAGTTCGAGTCGCTCAACCTCGGCTTCATCCGCGACGAGATCGACGGGCTTTGCGACTATCTGTCCGAGTTGTTCGGCGAAGAGAACATGGGCGAGAGCAAAGAGTATTTGCAAAGGTTGAAGAAGCTGTTCTGACACCGCAAGACAATTCCCTGCAGGGAGGAATATATATCGCATGGAAAAGGCAAAGAAAAAGAGCATTCTTTCCGAAAAACAAAAAAAGATAATCAACGCCGTCGTCATCGCGTTGGAGTTGATCATCGTCGTGGTCGCAATCGGCTTCTCAATCTCGATCTTGCTGTCGACCGGCTACGAGACGACGACCGACTTCGGCGACGCGTCGGTGAGGTTGATGCCCGTCTTGACCGGAAGTATGGAGGGCGACAACCCCGACAGTTTCAATCCCGGCGATCTGATCATCGTCAACAAGGCGACCGACGAGTCCATCGCCGCGCTCGAAG
>CABKMX010000267.1 GCA_902373595.1 uncultured Christensenellaceae bacterium | reverse complement strand
GTGCTCAAATGCGATAATTCCGCCAATCTCATCGGCTTTACGCGCAAGGGGCTTGCCGTCGTGTTCAGCGTCGATTCGCTCGGCGAAGACAAGTGGAAGTCAAAGGGCTTGCCCGTGTCAAAGATCGGCAAGGCGGACAGCGACGATCGCCTGATTATGATTGCGACGCCTGCGATGCTTGAGGGGAAAGAACTCGTCTTCTTCACTCGCGACGGCATCGTCAAAAAGAGCGAGGCGTCGGAATACGGCACGGAAAAGAAGTCCGTCTATCCCGCGATTGTGTTCAAGGACGAGGGCGACGAGGTAATCAATGTCGAAATTGCCGATTCCGAAAACGAGTTCTTGCTGTTTGTCACCGAGCAGGGCATGGTGCTCAATGCCGAGTCTGACATTCCGCAGCAGGGGCGCAAGGCTTCCGGCGTGCGCGGCATTCAGTTGAACGAGGGCGACAAGGTCATCTATGCGGCGAGCCACGCCAATGTCGGCGAAATTGTCGTGATGAACGAGGGCGGCATCGCCAAGAGGGTGGTCGTCTCGTCGATAGAGCCGACGATGCGTTATCGCAAGGGCGTACAGCTTTCGGATGTGTCGAAGAGCGGCGCAATCGTGTTCGTCGATATGGTGACAATGCCGTACGATTTTGCGGTCGAGCTTGTCGACGGCAGTTGCGTGCCGGTCAACACCGAGGATGTTCCCATTGTCGAGAGGACGAAAAAGGGCGTCAACGTACTCAAGGCGGCGTGCAAGAACAACGGCAGCAATTTGGATATGGTCGCCGTTTCGGTCAAGCGGCACAACATAGACTAAACCGAATAAATTCGCCCGAGGCAAGCGCTTCGGGCGATATTTTATGCGAATTTTTCGCGCTTTGCAACTTTGTATACAATCTCGGCGATGTTGGGAGCCGCTTTGAGCGAAGATAGGTCGGGCAAGGGCGCGGGCTTTGAAAGGATGTCGGTGATTGCGCAGACAAGCTCATAGGTGTCAAGCCGCGATTGGTCGAGAATCTTTGCTCCGCTTGCGGCATAGGCTTTCGCATTTTCGATTTGATCGCCTCTGGAAGCTCCCTGCGGCAACGGGACGAAGATTACGCGTTTGCCCATTGCGGAAAGTTCACAGGCGGCGTTTGCGCCGGAGCGTGACACTACGACGTCCGCGTACGCGAAAAAATCGAAAATATTGTCGACAAATTCAAAACAGCGATAACCCGGCGACGGCGGTCGCAGGTTGCCTTGTCCGCATATGTGTACGACGTTGAAGTCGCGTACGAGAGAGGGCAGCGCGCAGTCGACCGCTTTGTTGATTGCCGCAGCTCCGCCCGATCCGCCCACAAAGAGGACAACTCGCGCCGCACGAGAAAACGCGCACGCACGCATAGCGTTTTGAGCATTTGCCAAAGTCAGTTCGGTGCGCACGGGATTGCCGGTAAATATGCTTCTTCTCGCCTTTGTGGCTTCGAATGAGGTCAGTGTGCATTGCGCAAAGCGCGAGATTGCCTTGTTGGCGAGTCCGAGCGAAAAGTCGGATTCGTGACACACCACGGGTATTCCGAGAGAGCGCGCTGCAAGCGCGCCCGGCAGCGAGACGTAGCCGCCCTTGGCAAACACAACATCAGGATTCAATTCTTTGAGCAATTTTTTTGTGCGCGAGACCGAGCGCGAGAGCAGGTAAGGGATTTTG
>CABKMX010000266.1 GCA_902373595.1 uncultured Christensenellaceae bacterium | reverse complement strand
TGCAAAACGGACGAGACAGAAGCCGTCCGTGCGGAAATAATGCGGCTGAATGCCGCAATTTTCAAAATTTATTTTTGATCTTGGCGAGCGCCGACTTTTCCAATCGACTGACCTGCGCCTGCGATATGCCCGTCTCGCGCGAGATCTCCGTCTGCGTCTTGCCGAGGAAGTATCGCAATTTTATGACGTTTCGCTCTCGGTCGGGCAATTCCCTTATCGCCTCTTTGAGGCAGATGTTGTCGTTCCAATTGTCGGCGGTGTTCTTGTCGTCGCCTATCCTGTCTTCGAGCGAAAGACCGTCGTCGCTGTCGCCGAACACATTGTCTTGCAGATATACCGGCTCGCTGACCGCGTCAAGCGCGCACACGACCTCTTTGAGAGGAATATCGATCTCGGCGGCGATCTCCGTCTCGGTGGGCACTCTGCCGCGCTCCCCCTCCAAGATCTCCTTTGCGTGCAGTGCCTTGTACGCGATGTCGCGCATGCTTCGGCTGACCTTGATGCCCGAAGAATCCTTCAAAAAGCGCTTGATTTCGCCTATAATCATCGGCACCGCATAGGTCGAAAACGCGACGTTGAAGCGCGTGTCGAAATTTTCGACCGCTTTCATCAATCCGACCATCCCCACTTGAAAGAGGTCGTCGCTGTTGTTGCGGTTGCGGAATCGCTGAACGAGAGACAGCACGAGCCGCACATTGCCCATCGCCAATCTTTCGCGCGCCGCCTTGTCGCCTGCCTTGCCAAGTTCGAGCAACCGCCTCGTCTCCTCGCGCCCGAGCTTTGGCAAAGAACCCGTGTCCACTCCGCATATCGTCACTTTGTGGTTCATAAGCACCTCCTATGTAACGAGCGGACTTACAAATATTGTGGACTTAAATCAAAAATATATACAAAAAGCGGACCCTTTCGGATCCGCCTTTCCGCTTGGTATTTTCTGTCAAATCGGCTGAATGCCGTTCTTGACGTCGCCGACGAGAGTGTCGACCTTGCGCTCGTTCGCCTGTCTGTATTTGAAGTAGTTGAGCGCGACTTGGGGGAACAGCGCGTAGGACAGAACATCCTCTTCCTGTTTGTAGTATTGTTCGATCTCCGCGCGATACTTGGCGAGCTCGGGCTTGATGAGATCGGCGGGACGGCAAGAGATCGGCTTTTCGTCGCCGAGCACCTTTTTGACCACGTCCGCATTGGGCTTCGCAGGCAGTCTGCCGTACTCGCCGCGGAGCACGCCCTTTGTCTCGGCGGAGACCATCTTGTATCTCTCGCCGCTGACGACGTTGAACACCGCCTGCGTACCGACGATTTGGCTGGTCGGGGTGACGAGCGGCGGATAGCCGAGATCCTTGCGCACGTTCGGCACTTCGGCGAGCACTTCTTCGTACTTGTCAAGCGCGCCGAGCGATTTGAGCTGTCCGACGAGGTTGGAGAGCATGCCGCCCGGGACTTGGTATATGAGCGCCTTGACGTCCGTCTTGAGCGACTTGTCGGTGAGCCAACCGTCCTTTTTGAGGCGATCGGCGACGTCGACGAAGTGCTTGTTGATGTCGCTGAGCAGCTTGAGGTCGAGCCCGGTGTCGTACTCGGTGCCCTGCAAGGTCGCGACCATCGGCTCGGTGGCAGGCTGTGAGGTGCCGTTGCCGAGCGCGGACAGTGCGCAGTCGATGATGTCCACGCCCGCCTCAATCGCCTTGAGAT
>CABKMX010000265.1 GCA_902373595.1 uncultured Christensenellaceae bacterium | reverse complement strand
GAACATCTTGGACAGCGAGACCTCGCACCCGTCCACGACGCCGGCGAGCATGGGACCGCCGCTGACGACGACCGCCGGGATGTTCATCCTGACCGCCGCCATGACCATGCCGGGGACGATCTTGTCGCAATTGGGGACAAGCACGACGCCGTCCAGCATATGGGCGGTGATCATCGTCTCGACGCTGTCGGCGATGAGCTCGCGCGAAGGCAGCGAATAGTGCATGCCGTCGTGTCCCATCGCGATGCCGTCGCACACTCCGATGGACGGGATGAGCACGGGGGTGCCGCCCGCGAGCCTGACGCCCGCCTTGACGGCGTCCGCGAGCTTGTCGAGGTGGACGTGCCCGGGGACGATCTCGCTGAACGCGGATACGACGCCGATCAGGGGTCTGTCGAGTTCTTCCTTTGTGAAACCGCACGCATAAAGCAGCGATCTCTGCGGAGCGGTCTCCGCCTTGTCGGTCAAATATCTACTGCGTAATTCCATGGTTACCTTGACGTACGAGTCGCCCTGCAAAGCAAAGCGACTCGTGTTTTGTTAGTATTGCGAAGAGCTCACTTCTTGAGCCAGCTCATCATTTGGCGCAGCTCCGCGCCGACCTTCTCGAGCGGATGCTCCGCTTCGAGCGCTCTGGTCGCGAGGAACTTGGCGCACTTGCCGCTCTTGTTCTCGGTCATCCATTCGCTGACGAACGTGCCGTCCTGGATCTCGCGCAAGACCTTGCGCATCTCCTTGCGGGTCTCGTCGGTGATGAGCCTCTTGCCCGTCCTGTAATCGCCGTACTCGGCGGTGTTGGAAATGCTGTATCTCATCATCGAGAAGCCGCCGTTGTTGATGAGGTCGACGATCAGCTTCATCTCGTGGATGCACTCGAAGTATGCCATCTCGGGAGCGTAGCCCGCGCCGACGAGGGTCTCGAAGCCCGCTTTCATCAACTCGGTGACGCCGCCGCAAAGCACGCATTGCTCGCCGAACAGGTCGGTCTCGGTCTCCTCTCTGAACGTGGTCTCGAGGATGCCCGCTCTGCCCGCGCCGATGCCGGAAGCATAGGCGAGCGCATAGTCCTTAGCCTTGCCGGACGCGTCCTGCGCGACCGCGATCAGCGACGGAACGCCCTTGCCCTCGA
This sequence comes from uncultured Christensenellaceae bacterium, assembly GCA_902373595.1. Taxonomy (GTDB): domain Bacteria; phylum Bacillota; class Clostridia; order Christensenellales; family UBA3700; genus Ornithoclostridium; species Ornithoclostridium faecigallinarum. Next base: position 578 of record CABKMX010000265.1, on the reverse strand, counting down.
CGTATTGGCTGCGGACGGTGTGACCGGGGCCCTTGGGGGCGACCATGATGACGTCGATGTCCTTCGCCGGCTTGATCAACTTGAAGTGGATGTTGAGACCGTGGGCGAACATGAGCACCTTGCCCTCGGTCATATAGGGAGCGACCTCGGCGTCGTAGATGTCTGCGCAGATCTCATCCGGAACGAGCATCATGACGATGTCCGCCTTCTTCGCGGCTTCGGCGACGGGCATGACTTTGAGTCCGTACTCCTTCGCCTTCTTTTCGTGTCTGCTGCCCGGTCTGAGACCGACGATGACATTGCAGCCGCTGTCTTTGAGGTTCATCGCATGAGCGTGACCCTGCGAGCCGAAGCCCATAATCGCAATGGTTTTGCCGTCAAGCATCTTGATATCGCAATCGCTATCGTAATACTTTTTGATCATATTTGTATCCTCCAAAATACAATTGCTTGATTACATGATGATTTCGTCGATCGTGCAGCCGGGGGCGATCATCGGAAGGACCCTCTCGTCCCTGTCAATCACCGCGTCGATGATGCACGGTCTGCCCGAAGCGAGAGCCTTGGCAAAAACTTCC
>CABKMX010000264.1 GCA_902373595.1 uncultured Christensenellaceae bacterium | reverse complement strand
GTACCGCATTGACGGACAAGACAAGATCAGACAAGATAGGAGTAGACAAGAATGGCACAAGCATACGTTTTTCGATGGTGACGTTCGGCATTGTCTGCCGGGCGATTTTTATTTTTCGCACCGCTTGAGTTTTCAAGGCTTTTTTGCCGCAACGGACGCTGTCCGCACGCGCTTTGCGCACAAAACAACGGAGAAACCACTATGAAAGAGAAAATTCCTTACAAAATATATTTGAGCGAAGACGAGATCCCCAGGCAATGGATCAACGTCAAGGCGTTCATGAAAGAACAGCACGCGCCCTTCCTCAACCCGGCGACGGGCAAGCCGTGCACCAAGGACGATTTGCGTCCCGTGTTCTGCGACGAGCTGATCGATCAAGAGCTCGATTGCACGCACAAGTACATCGACATCCCCGAGGAGATCGTCGACTTCTACAAGATGTACCGTCCCTCGCCGCTCGTTCGGGCATATGTGCTCGAAAAGGCGCTCGGCACGCCGGCGAAGATCTACTACAAGTTCGAGGGCAACAACACCAGCGGCTCGCACAAGCTCAACAGCGCGGTCGCGCAGGCGTACTACGCCAAAAAGCAGGGCATCACGTCCGTCACCACCGAGACGGGCGCAGGACAATGGGGCACCGCGCTCTCGATGGCGTGCGCGTTCTACGGGCTTGAGTGCAAGGTCTATATGGTCAAGACGTCGTCCGAGCAAAAGCCGCACCGCAAAGAGGTGATGCGCACCTACGGCGCGACGGTCATCGCGTCGCCGTCAGACACCACCGAGGTCGGGCGCAAGATCCTCGCCGAACATCCCGGCACCGGCGGCTCGCTGGGCTGTGCGATCTCCGAGGCGATCGAGGTCGCGACCCATACTCCAAATTGCCGCTATGTCTTGGGCAGCGTGCTCGACCACGTGCTCTTGCATCAATCGGTGATCGGTCTTGAGGCAAAGGCGGCGCTCGACAAGTACGGCGTCACGCCCGATTTGGTGATCGGATGCGCTGGCGGCGGCTCCAACCTCGGCGGACTCATCTCGCCGTTTATGGCGGACAGGCTCGAGGGCAAGACAAACACGCAATTCCTCGCGGTCGAGCCGGCAAGCTGCCCGTCGCTGACGCGCGGCGTCTACGCCTACGACTTCTGCGACACCGGCAAGACTACGCCGCTCGCGAAGATGTACACTTTGGGCAGCGGCTTTATGCCGTCTCCCAACCACGCCGGAGGTTTGCGCTATCACGGCATGAGCCCGGTCGTCTCCAAGCTCTATCACGACGGCTACATCAAGGCTGTCTCCTACGAGCAGACGGCAGTATTTGAGGCGGCGGAAAAGTTCGCTCGCACAGAAGGCATCCTGCCTGCGCCCGAATCCTCGCATGCGATCAAAGCCGCGATCGACGAAGCGCTGCGCTGCAAAGAGACGGGCGAAGAAAAGACGATCTTGTTCGGCTTGACCGGCACCGGCTACTTCGATATGACCGCCTACAAGGCGTTCAACGACGGCACGATGATGGACTATATTCCGACCGATGAAGACCTTGCCCGCGGTTTCGCGTCCTTGCCCAAGGTCGAGGGGTGAGGACAAGGTTTTGAGCCGCTCTTTCGGGCGCCTTAGCGCGTCGGCGTGCGGCTAAGACCGCAGAGGGTATTGACCCTGCACGCGCGCCGCGCAAATTCATCCCGAAATAGCGTGCTCAAAACTGCTACGCACCGACAAACAAAC
>CABKMX010000263.1 GCA_902373595.1 uncultured Christensenellaceae bacterium | reverse complement strand
CCGAAACTGTAATAGGGGTCGAGAATCTCCTTGGCGTAGGTCGGCGAGACGGTCGTCACGCGGTTGGCGCACTCGATGCCGCCCTTCATGAAGTTGGCGCAGCCCTGATAGGTGACCAGCGACCTTCTGTCGCCGGGCAGACCGACGATGTCGCCGATGATGTCCTCGCCGTACTTGCCCTGGAACTCTATGTTGTGGATGGTGAACACCGTGCGCGACGTGCGGCAGAAGTCGGAGCCGCGGTAGTAGGTGTCGAGATAGACCGGGGTCAAGCCCGTCTGCCAATCGTTGCAGTGGATGATGTCGGGTTTGAAGTCCATGATCGGCAGCGCCTCGAGCACCGCCCTCGAGAAGTACGCAAACCTCTCGGCGTCGTCATAGTGACCGTAAAGCCCGTTGCGCTTGAAGTAGTATTCGTTGTCGATGAAGTAGTATCTGACGCCGTCGTACATGTGCGTGAACACGCCGCAATATTGATAGCGCCACGCGAGCGAGACATAGCAGCAGCCGAGGTATTGCATCGTGCGGCGGAATTCGCCGGGGATGTTGAAGTACAGCGGCAGCACGACGCGCACGTCGTACCCCTTGCGGACGAGCGCCTTGGGCAGCGCCGCGGCGACCTCGCCGAGCCCGCCCGTCTTGACGTACGGGGCCGCCTCCGAGGTGACGAACAAGATCTTTTTCTTCGCCGGAGCGGCTTCCGCCTTGGGCGCGGGCTGAGGCTGTTCGACCTTCGCCGCCTGCGGCTCTGGCTTTGTTTCGGGCTTGCTTTCGACGGTCTTCTCCTCTTTCTTTTGCGCGGGTTTCGCCTCTTTTTTAGCCTTTGGCTTTACCTCTTTGACGGGTTTTTCCGCCTTGGGTTCGGGCTTTTCCGCTTTTGGTTCGGACTTTTCCGCCTTGGGCGCCTCCTGCTTGGGCGCCTTGGGCTTGGACGCCCTCTTTGCCGGCGCTTTTGCCTTTTTCTCCTCCGCCTTGACCTCGGCGGTCAATGCGGCGGCTGCCTCTTGCAGCTTGACCTCCGCCTTTTCGGGCGCGGTCTTGGGCGCCTTCGCGGCGGGTTTTTCGCTAGCTTTTCTTGCCATATTCCCTCCTCAAACGGTCTTGTTTTTGACGATGACGACCGGATAGTTCTCCGAGCCGCTGATCGTCTTGTCCTCCGTCACGGTGACGTCCTTGTCGGTGATCGTGTAGCGAAGTTCGGAATACTTCATGATCCGACCGTTCTCCATGACGATGGAATTGCTGATGTATGCCCCCTCCTCGACGACGACGCCGCGGAAGAGGATGCTGTTCTCCACCCTGCCGTTAATCTCGCAGCCGTCGGCGATCAGCGAATTGCGAACGCTGGCGCCCGCGCCGTACTTGGTCGGGACGGAGTCTTTGACCTTTGTGAAGATCTTGCCGCAGCGATAGAACAAATCGTTGCGGATGTCGGTGTCGAGGATGCGCATGCTCTCGGTATAGTACGACTTGACGTCGTCGATGATCGCAGCATATCCGTCGACGTGATAGGCATAAATGCCCAGCTTTGCGACGTTTTGCTGAATGATGTGCTTTTCGAAGTCGGTATAGCCGCGCTCATAGCTGTCCGTGATCAGCGAGATCAGCAGATCTTTTTTGAGCAGATAGATGTTGAGCCCGACCTCGGCGATGTCCTCGCTGAGCGTGGACGTGATGCGCGTACCGACGACCTTGCCCGACTTGTCGGTGTCGACGAGCACGCGGCGCGACGACGTCGAATGGGACGAATAGGTC
>CABKMX010000262.1 GCA_902373595.1 uncultured Christensenellaceae bacterium | reverse complement strand
CGTCGGCACAGAGCGCATCACCGACATCAGCGGCGCGAACAATTTTTTGACAGACTTGAACAAGATCGCGAGCGCGGCGAACACCGCCGCCGCAACGAGCGCGAGCGCCCAGCCGGCGAGCGCGCGCCAAATCGTGCCGCCTATCGCTGCATAGGTCGCGCCCTCTGTGAGCATTTGCCAAAGACCGCGAAAAGTCGCGCCCACCGACGGGACGAGCAGCTCTTCGCCGACCGCCGCCGCGGTGATCGCCCAAAGCGCGACGATGAACGCCGCCGCCCCGAGCGGATAGAGCGCGGACGACAGCCGCTTCAAGACCTTTTTCTTCTCGGCTGTCATCAGCCCTCGTAGTAGAACGCCGCGTCGGGCAGCTTGCCTCCGATCGCCTGCGCGTTGATTTCCGCGATAGCCTCAGCCATCGCCTCGAACTCCGCCTTGCACGCCGCGCCGGTCGTAAAGGCGCAATTGCATCTTTCGAGCGTCTCGGCGGTGAAAGTCTGCGCCGCAAACGAACTTTGCGGATAGACCTTTGCGATGATGCCGGCGACCTCGCCGCTGTGCTCGGCGACAAACGCGCCGTTGCCCTCGAGCGCGGCAATCAGCCTGTCCATAAACGCTTTGTCCTTTGCTACGTCGCCCTTGACGATGAGCACCGCCTGCGCATATCCGGTCGCGTCCGCGCCGGTGTGCGCCTGCCAAAGACTCTGCAGATTGAACAACTCGACCATGTCCTTATTCTCCTTGGCGTTGGTGACCGCCGGTTCGGCGAGCACGCCGACGACGTCTTTGCCCTCTTTCTTGGCTGCGACGAGCTGTTGCATCACCTCGGAGCCGTCATTTTTGTAGTTGATTGTGACCTTGCCCTCTTGCTCGGCGTCGCCCTGCACTACATCAAGTTCCGCCTCTTCGAGCAGAGTTCGGAACACATAGTCGGGCACGCTGTTCTGCCCTATCGAATAGACGAGCTTGCCCTCGAGGTCGGCAAGCGCCTTCACGGAATTTGTCGTGCCCAGCACGAAAAGATTGCCGTGCGTGACCGTACCGACCAACTTGACGTCCTGCCCCTTGTTGTAGAGGTTGGCGGCGAGATTTGCCGGGACGATTGCGATGTCCGACTGCACCGCCCTTTGAGAGATGGTGTTGGACGGGACGATCTCGACCGACTTTATGCCGTCCGGCACGTCGTTCAAGACGCTCACCGCGCCGAGAGCCGGCGCGCCGTCGGGGATGACGAAAGTGTAGCCTTCTTGCGGCTGTTCGGGATCGTCGCAGCCGACAAGCGCGAGTGCGGTGACTGCAAGAGCCGCCACGAGCATGATTGACAAAAACTTTTTCATATCTTCACCTCAAAATCGATTTCATTCTTCGGATGCGTCTGCGGCTACGATTGCCGACTTGACGCGCACGCTGTCCACACGTCCCAGCTTGCCGCAAAGCGCGGAGATGCGCTCGTTTTCGCCGCGGACGATGACCGAGATTGTGTTGATGCCGCTCTCGCGGTCGGGCACGCCCATTCTGCCGACGATGATGTCGGCGAACTCCGAAAGCAGCGCGTTGACCGCCTTGACATTGTCTCCGCCCGGGCGGATGACGATGCCGACCACTCCTATTCTTGCCATAAAAACTCCTCTTCCCAAAAAAATCTCCGCAATTGCGGAGAAAAGCGAAACGAATGACCGCCTCACCCTTCTCTCCGAAATTCATCGATCGGGAATGCGTGATTGATTCGCAGTCGCAGGAATAAATCCCCGCGCTTGCACGGATATTA
>CABKMX010000261.1 GCA_902373595.1 uncultured Christensenellaceae bacterium | reverse complement strand
ATATTTTAACTTTCCATTTTTATCTTTCAGACACGCCAAAAACTGAAGAAGAACTTTATGAACTGGTTTTGGAAGCTGCAGAAAAAGGAGATTGTGAACTCAAAGAAATAGGGGAAGAAAATATTATTTCGGAAAGTGATATTATGCTTGAATATCCAAGTGATATAACTGAGTATGCAATACCTCAAGCAGAAGCAGAAGAAACAAATTAAAAAAGTTTGAGCCGTGTCGGCATATCGGCATAGTGATCACAAGAGCATAGTCTATATTTAGACGGGTAAAAGCGCGGTCGTCGAAGCAAAAGCGGCGGCTGCGCTTTTGTCTTGGCGATATCCGTTGCCAAACATCGCACGGTGTGGTACAATAGTCGGCGAGGTAGTTTATGAGCGATTTCAAATTCAAATTGGGTTTTGTGGGTTCGGGCAATATGGCTCAGGCAATCGTGCACGGCGTGCTGTCGTCCGGTATGCTCGCAAAGAGCGATATCGTCATGTCCAACACTTCGGGCAATTCGCCGGTCGACGGCGTCGAATGCACCGTCGACAACGGCTATGTCGCTGCAAACAGCGAATATCTCGTGCTTGCGGTCAAGCCGCAAGTCTTCAAGAGCATTGCCGCTTCGCTCCGTCCGGTAAACTCGGCGGCGGTCGTCAGCATCATGGCGGGCTTGAAGTCCGAGGTCGTCGCAAGCGCGCTCGGCATTTGCGGCAACATCATCAGGGTCATGCCGAATACGCCTTCAAAGGTCGGCATGGGCGCGACAGCGATCGCCGAAAATCATTGCTCGGGCGAGAGCAACGCATTCTGCCGCAAGATGTTCGAGAGCGTAGGCTCGACGGTCTATGTCCCCGAAAAGGACTTCGACGCGGTGACCTGCGTCAGCGGCAGCGGACCCGCATACGTCTTTTACTTCATCAAAGCGATGACCGAGGGCGGCATAGCAAACGGGCTTTCGCCCGAGGTCGCTAAAAGCCTCACTCTTGCGACCGTCGCGGGTGCGTGCAAGCTCGCAGAAATGTCCGACGACAGTCTTGACACCCTGATCGACAAGGTCTGCTCAAAGGGCGGTACGACCATTCAGGCGATAGACGCGTTCCGCAACGCAAATATGGACAAGATTGTCATCGACGGGATGACTGCGTGCCGCAAGCGCAGCGAGGAGTTGGGCAAGGCATGAAAAGGGTAGATATCTATACGGACGGCGCTTGCTCGGGTAATCCCGGCGCGGGCGGCTGGGCGGCGATACTCATCTATAACGGCGTAGAAAAGGAGATCAGCGGCTACAACCGCGAGACGACCAACAACCGCATGGAACTGTTTGCTGTCATCCAAGGGCTCAAACAGCTCAATCAACAATGCGATGTGACCGTCTATTCCGACTCCGCATACGTCTGCAACGCCTTTCTCGAAGGATGGATCGATGATTGGATCGCCGCCGATTGGAAGCTCAAAGGCGGCAAAGGACAGGTCAAAAACGCCGACCTTTGGAAGATGCTGCTGCTCGAGTGCGGCCGTCACATAGTCAAATTTGTCAAGGTCAAAGGGCATGCCGACAACATACACAACAACCGATGCGACAAGTTGGCGACGGGAGAGATCGCCAAGGCGTCCAAAAATATCGATACCATTTGAAAATCGCCGCCTTCGGGCGGCATTTTTGTAGTATTTTGACCGCTCCGCGCAAATACTATATTGCGAGGGAGTATGTCAAAGATTGCTAAAATTGGCGGAGCGGTTGTCGTAGCGGCGGCATGTCTTGTCGCCGTACATTTTTTGATTGAGCTGTAC
>CABKMX010000260.1 GCA_902373595.1 uncultured Christensenellaceae bacterium | reverse complement strand
CCCGCCATAAAGGGGTTGTCCTCGACGGCGTTGGCGAACACGACCAGCTTTGCGCAAGCGATGCTGTCTTGGTCGCGAGTGAGGTAGGCGGCGCGTTTGAAGATGCTGCCCATCAGGCGGACGGCGTCCATATTGACGCCGGCTTTGGATGTGGCGACGTTGACGGACGAGCACACTTTTTCGGTGGTCGCGAGCGCTTCGGGGATGCTCTCGATGAACTCGCGCTCATAGGGGGTCATCGCCTTGTGGACGAGGGCGGAGTAGCCGCCGAGGAAGTCGATGCCGATCTCTTTTGCGGCGCGGTCGAGCGCGCGGATGACCTGCATATGTCCGCGGCTTGCGGCGGTAATGAGGCTGACGGGGGTGACGGACACGCGCTTGTTGACGATGGGGATGCCAATCTCTTCGGAGATGGCGTTGCCGACGGCGACGAGGTTGCCTGCGGTGCGCATGATCTTGTCATAGACCTTGGCGGCGGTGCGGTCGGCGTCGTCTGTGATGCAGTCGAACAGCGAGACGCCGAGCGTGATCGTCCTGACGTCGAGGTGCTGGTGCGACACCATATTTATGGTTTCGAGAATTTCTTTTGTCGAGTACATATCACTTGGTATCGATGCGGTGCATCGCGTCGAAGATATCCTTGATCTGGATGTTGATCTGCACGCCGATCTTTTCGCCGAGTTCGCGCAGATTGCTCTTGATGACGTCGAATTTGGGGGAGTTTTCGCCCGTCTCGACCGCCATGATCATCGTGAAGAAGTCTTGGAGGATGGTCTGCGACAGGTCCTCGACGTTGACGTCCATGTCGTACAGCGCGCCGGAGACGCGCGCGATGATGCCCTTTTTGTCTTTTCCGAGCACGGAAACGATCGCTTTCATGTTCACCTCATTGGTTTGTCAATATTGCAGAATCACTTTGCCGGTGATCCAATCTTTCTTGATGCAGCCGTATTCGTGGCTGTCCTTGCTGATTGCGCGGTTGTCGCCCAGCACGAAGTATTCGTCTTCGCCGACGGCAATCCCATCGCCCGTCAAAGCGGCGCGCACGTCGGGGGCGGAGAGGGCGAGGTAGTCGGCAGGGTAGCCGCCGTCTGGCGCGAAGTCGTCCAGCCTCTCGCCGTTGACGAAGTAGGCGCGCTGCGCGCTGTCGAAGCGGATCACGTCGCCCGGCATCCCGATCACGCGTTTGACAGGGGGTTCGCTGCCGCCGGGGCGTTCGAAGACGACGATATCGCCGCGCTCGATGCTCGCTCCGACTTTGAGGACGACGACCTTGTCGCCGTCGTGCAGCGACGGGTACATCGACTCGCCCGACACCGTCATCGGCGTCGCGACGAACAGCAGCACGACGATCAGCACGACCAGCAGCGCTATGATCACGCTCAAAGTGATGTCGAACGCGCGCGCGAATTTTGATTTTTGTCTCTCGCTCATTCGCCGCTCTCCGCAGGGATGAGTTGTTTGACGCGCTTTTCGAGTTTGAGCGCGTCCAGCATGACGAACGAGCCGCATTTGAGGCATTTGAGCCTGACGTCCGCGCCCGTGCGCACGACGAGCCATTCGTTGCCGCCGCAGGGGTGGTTTTTGCGTGTGATGACTTTGTCGCCGATCGAGAACTTCATACCCAAAGAATATTCTTGACGATACAGCCGTTCATCTTGACGAAGGTGAGGCGTTTAACGCCCGCCCAGTCGCGGAGCGGCTTGAGCTCGTCCGTCTTGAACATGGACGGGGAGAGCGAGCACTTTGTCCACTCGCCGCCTTTGAGGTGGCAGACGGTGCGGTAGGT
>CABKMX010000259.1 GCA_902373595.1 uncultured Christensenellaceae bacterium | reverse complement strand
GAAGTGTCTCGGCACCTTTATTCGTAAATAAGGTATGAGGTAACTATGAAAAAATTGAATGCGGAGATGTGGGACAAGGTCCAATATATCTTCCGAAACTATTACGACGGCATGATACATTGCGCAATCGTATACGAAGGGATTGTCGATCAGGCGGTCATGCGCAAGGCGATAAGGCGCGTCGTAGACAAGATAGACGTGCTGCACTCGTCGTTCATCGCCGGCGCGATCAAGCCCTATTGGGTCGTCAACGACAATTACACCGACGAAGAGATGCTCTATGTTCACGACGGCGAGGTCTCGCACGAGGCGATGGAGCGCATCTTGACAAACCGCGTCGACTATCGCGGCAAGCTGCAATTCAAAGCGACGCTGCTGCGCAATGAGGAGAGGCAGCGGTCGGTGCTTTGCCTCGTCATCAACCACATCTGCCTCGACGGCAGAGACTTCATCGCGCTGGTCAAGACGATCGTCGAGGCTTATCGCGGCATTTGCGCCGATCCCGACTTCGATCCCGTCGTCAAATGCGGCAGCCGCAGCGCGAAGCAGATCTACCGCGACCTGCCCGAAGAGTTGCGCAAAAAGGCGAAGATGCTCTATCGCAACGTTTCGCGCACCAACATCAAGAATGCGTTCCCGTTCGGCGAGCAGTGCGACGACGACAAGCCGCACATCGTCCGCGCGACCCTTTCCGCCGACAAGATGTCCGCGCTCAAAGCGCGCGGCAAGGCGGACGGCTACACCGTCAACGACATCTATCTCGCCGCCTATTTCACCGCGGCGGCGAAGGCGTGCGGCTTCAAGCCCGACACTCCGTGCGAGATCACTTCTATGCTTGACATGCGCCGCTATCTGAACGACCACGAGACCGAAGGTTTTACGAATTTGACCTCCTATATGCCGTGCAAGCTGGCGGGCGGCGTCGGCAATTCGTTCAAAGAGACGCTCGAACACGTCGCCGAGGCGCTCGCGCCGCACAAGTCCAACCCGCTGCTCGGCATGGCGGGGCTGCCGTTGATGAAATTCGGGCTCACGTTCCCGTTCTTCATCGCGACGCGGCTCGTCAAGCTGGGGTACAGCAATCCGCTGTTCACGATGAGCAACATGGGCGTGCTCAGATCGGCGGGCTTCGACCTGCCGGAGCACAAGTCGCTCGACGCGTTCTTTACCGGCACGATCAAGTACAAGCCGTATATCCAGATCGCGGCGACCACTTTCGACGGAGCGGCGACCTTCACCGTCTGCGAAAAGTGCACGCTCGAAGAAAAGCAGGCTGTGCGCGGCTTCCTCGACCACTTTGTCGCCGTGCTCGGCGATTACGCCGACGGCAAGATCTGAGCCGGCAAAACATACCGAACCCGCGCGGCGCCGAACAAACGGCGCCGCAATTTTTATCTTTCCGCCGCCGTCAAACGCTTGCCTCACGCGCGCGCATAATATATAATCGATATATGAATATATTGTTCGTCTGTTCGTCCAACATCTGCCGCTCGCCCTTTTGCGAGTATGTGTTCCGCGACATGGTAGCCAAAGATCCCGAGTTGCAAAAGCGCGTGAGCAAAGTCGCGTCCGCGGCGGTGTTCAACCGCATGTACAAGATACACCCCAAGGCGCGGATCGCGCTGCTTCGCGAGGGGTTTGACGGCGCATATATCGACGCTCACAAGCCGTCGTTCAAGTGGGGCGACCGCCATCTCTTTGACGAAGCGGACTTGATCGTCGGGATGTCGAGGGCGAACAAGTGGGTGCTGCCGCTGCGCTATCACCGTAAATTTGTCACGATCTCCGAGTACGCCGAGGGCGCATATGAGAAGG
>CABKMX010000258.1 GCA_902373595.1 uncultured Christensenellaceae bacterium | reverse complement strand
GTCCCAAGCGGTGACGGTGTAGACGCCGTAAGAGAGGTTGCGGAAAGCTTTTTTGTCCATATACGCCTCAAAATATCGCCCGCGCCGAGGCGCGGGCATATTGCTCAATAGTTCTTCGCCTGCAGTTCGAAGTAGCTGCGCGGATGGGCGCAGACGGGGCAGACCTCGGGCGCTTCGGCGCCGACGTGGATGTGTCCGCAATTGAGGCACTTCCAGACGACGACCTTGTCGCGCTTGAAGACGACGCCGTTGTCGATGTTGGCGACGAGTGCGAGATATCTCTCTTCGTGCTCTTTCTCGATCGCCGCAACGCCTTCGAACATCGCCGCAATCTCGTCAAAGCCCTCTTCGCGCGCCTCTTTGGCAAAGGTCGCATACATGTCCGTCCACTCGTAATTCTCGCCCTTTGCGGCGTCGATCAGGTTGGACTTGGTGTCGCCGATGCCGCCGTTGAGCAGCTTGAACCACATCTTTGCGTGTTCTTTCTCGTTGTTTGCGGTCTCTTCGAAGATGTTCGCAATCTGGACGTAGCCGTCCTTTTTCGCCTTGGAAGCGTAGTAGGTGTACTTGTTGCGCGCCTGCGACTCGCCGGCAAAGGCGGTCATCAGATTTTTCTCGGTTTTCGAGCCTTTGATGTCCATAATGTGTCCTCCGTAATATCGGCAACAGCCGTATTTTCATTATATCCCAAATGCGCCGCCGTGTCAATACTCAATTTGTAAAACGCGCGCGCCTGTAAATTTTGCACGCAAGTGTCGGAGATGGTGCGTAAAAGTTGCATTTTACGCCCAAAGATAGTGTCGAAAAGTTGCAAGTTATACTCAAATATGGTGTCGAAAAGTTGCATGCGACTGCCGACAGTGCCCGAAAACATTGACTTTTTCGCCATTCAAAAAATTTTTTGAGGTAGAAAATGCGGTTCCGAGCGAAGGCAATCGGCGCAGAACAGTCCTCGTAAGTCATGCGTCTTGCTGTTGCAAAGCGCGCGGCAATGTGTTATAATTTGACAAAGGAGAACATCATGATCTACGAATCGGGAGAAAACTATTTGGAGACGCTCCTGCGCCTCAAACAGAAGATGGGCGCAGTGCGCTCAATCGACCTTGCCGCTGAGCTTGGCTATTCCAAGCCCAGCATTTCGCGCGCGGTCTCCGTGCTCAAAAGCAACGGCTTCATCACCGTCGACGCGGAAGGGCACCTCGAGTTCACCGAAGAGGGACTCGCGAGGGCAAACGAGGTGTACGAAAAGCACCGCATATTGACGCGCTTTTTGTGTTCGCTCGGCGTGCCCGAAGAGGTCGCGGAGCAGGACGCCTGCCGCATAGAACACGTCATCAGCGACGAGAGCTTTGCCGCAATCAAAAACAGCCTCGACAAGTGAATTTTTCGCGTTGCGCGGGGCTAACCGTTGACAATGCGCCGTCGAAGGCATAGAATATAGCCGAAAAGAGCGCGAAGAGCGCTTTTTGAAAGCGTATGAGTTAGCAATTGCTAACCGAAAGGAGTGGATATGACCGCATCCGAATACAGATATATGGCGACGATCGCCAAGCTGTCCGCAAGAGACGGCGCGGCGAGAATGGCGGACGTCGCGTCGGAGCTCGGCTTTGCGAGGGCGTCCGTCTACAAAAAGTTTTGCCTGCTCGAACAGCAGGGGCTGATCGTCAAGCGCGACGACAAGTCGGTCGTGATGACCGCCGAGGGCGAGAAGAGATTTGCCGAGCAGACGCGCCTTTGCGACGTCTGCGCCGAAATGCTCGCCCAAAAGACGGGCATGAGCGAAGCGCTTCTCAAATACGACGCGATCGCCGTGTCGGGCGTGCTGT
>CABKMX010000257.1 GCA_902373595.1 uncultured Christensenellaceae bacterium | reverse complement strand
TTCTCCGAGAATATGTCGCACCACTCGTCATCTATCAATGTACCGTTGGTCTGCACTCCGACGGACACCGGCGAACGCTTGACGTTGAGTCCGGCAATCAGCCGCGCCGCCGTGCGAAAGAAGTCCTTGCCCGACAACAGCGGCTCTCCGCCCTGAAACGACAGCGAGACGGGTCCGCCGTCCGCATAGTCGAAGATCTTGCCGAGGGCGGCGCTCAGCGTCCGCTCGCTCATCATGCCGCGAAAAGGCAGCTCGCGCAAAGCCGACAGCGAGTGGTAAAAACAATATTCGCATCGCATGTTGCACAGCGACGACGAAGGTTTGAACATCACCGAAACCGCTCTCAAATCATGTCTCCTTGCGCGCCGAACTACTTTATCCCTCTGCGATTTGTTCGCATTTCGGCGCGGAAGGCGTCGAGCGCGTCGGCAAGCCGAGCCGCGATATCGGGATATTTCATCGAGATGTTGTAGCCCTCGATCGGGTCAAGGTCGAGGTTGAACAGATAGTTGTTGTAGTATTGATCGAAGAACGCGGAATTTTCGGACTGAACGCGGTCGAAGTACTTGAAGTCGTACCTCTGCCCGTCCAGCTCCACGCCTATCAGCTGCACCGCCTGCACCTTGCCCTTCTTTTGATAGTACAATGCGTCGTGCACGGGCGCGTCGGGATCGAGCTCGCCTCTCCACAGTGCAGACAGATCGACGCCGTCGATCACGCGGTCTGCCGGCAGCAAAACCTCTCCCGTCTCGTCGGTGACTCCGCAAAGAGACAAGATCGTCGTAAACAGATCGAACATCATCGACGAAGACTGCACGCGCGTCGTCGTCAGCTGCCTTGCGGCGCCGTCCGAATAGGTGACGTCGAGCGTACTCTGCAACTCGGCGTTGCCGCCGATGCCGCCTGCCGGATAGCTGACTAGAAGGGGCACTTTCATCCCGCCTTCGAAAGTCGTATTCTTGCGCCCGCGCAGCGCGCCCGCCGCGCCCTCGCGCCCCGGTCCGTTGTCCGACGTGAAGATGACGACCGTGTTGTCATACAGCGTACCGTCGTTGACCTCGTCGGGCGTCGTGCGCAGATAGTCGAGCACCCTGCCAAGCTCGCGGTCGAACTCCTCGATACAGTCGATATAGCTGTCGTCGGACGTGTCGCCCTGCCCGTTGCCGTTGTTGTTCGAGTAGATGGGATAGTGCGGCCACGGCGTCGCGTAGACGGTGCAAAACGCGTTGCCGCTTTTGACCGAACCCTCAATCGAGGACAGCAGCTCGTCGGTGAACAACCCCGTCGACATCGATTGATCGAGATTTTCGGCATGCGTCCTCACCTCTTCGTGCGACGCGCCGCCGGGATAGCCCTCGCCGGCGTCGCGCACCCAATTGTAGGGCGTCATGTCGTTGACGTAATAGCTGCCGTAAAAGTAGTCGAAGCCCTGCTCTGTGGGCAGGTATTCGCCGTAATCGCCGAGGTTCCACTTGCCGATCAGATAGGTGTCGTAACCCGACGCCTGCAACACTTCGGCAAACGTGATCTCATCTCCCAAGATGCCGTCGACGTTGTTCAAGAATTGATAGGGACCGAAAAAGTGCGTCGGCGACCAAGGGTCGCTGTCGACGACTGTCGGGAAGACGACGTTGTCGAGATAGCCGCGCGACGAGTATCTGCCCGTCAGCATGGAAAACCGCGACGGCGAACACACCGGCGACGCCGCGTAGAAGTTGTCCATCATCACGCCGTTTTCGGCAATGGAATCGATGTTGGGGGTGTCGATCGTCGACGGCTGTTCGGCATACTTGTAGCTGTACGCCGAGATGTCGGCATACGCCATATCGTCCATCAATATCACGAGCACGTTGGGCGAGCCCTTGCGGCGG
>CABKMX010000256.1 GCA_902373595.1 uncultured Christensenellaceae bacterium | reverse complement strand
GTCGTCACCGCGATAGCGGAGAGCAGCGACACCGCGTCGCTGACGATCAATTTACTCTTGAACACTTCCTTCCCGGTGACGGGCAGACTCTTGAGCACCGCGATGTTGTCCTTGTCCAGCGAGAACGCAAAGCTCGCGCCGATGTTGGACAGCGGCGAGGTGAACATCGTGATCCAGCCGACCATTCCGACCGCGAAATAGCCGAAATACGGCATCGCAGCGTCGGGATCTTCGGCGGCGATCTGCTCGCCCGACGGCATCACAAAGCCCATGATGACCGCCATCAGAGCAGGCATCGCCATCGTCAGGATGAGGTTGACGAGGACGTCGGGGGTGCGCGACAGCGTCTTGGCATGCGCCGCGACCAGTGCGCGGAACGTGCCCTTGTTCACATGTTCGTCCGTCTTGACCTTGCGCTTTGTGTTCGCTCCGCCCTCGACGCTCATTGCGATCGCGCGGCGGTAGAGCAGCACCGACAGCCCGATCGCGACCGCCGCCATCGCGACGGTGATGCCGAGGAACGCAAAGAAGTTGCCTGCGGCGGAGCTGCCCAGCATCGCCTTCGCGAGGAATCGCGTATAGAAGGATATGCCTCCGAGGCTTTGGAACATGCCGGTGTCGACCTGCGTCTCGTCGCTCGACATGGCGTAGCCGCCACCGTAGCCCAGCAGATAGCACAGCGAGATGAACGCCAGCAGCAACACCGCCTGCAACACGGCGGACAGCACCGGATATTTGGACGCCTTTTGCACGAGCAGCGCGATCGGGAACGAGACGATCGACAGCAGCAGCAGCGGCATCACCGGCAGCAGCGCGATCGCGAACGGGATGAGGATCCAATACCCCGCGCCGAACATGCTGCCGTAGCCCGCTTGAATGCCCGCCGCCGCGGTGATGACGGCGATCGGGATCGTGACCAGCGCGCTTATCACCAGCTCGTTGAGGTAGGTCGCGATCAGCTTTGCCGAAAAGATCTCCACTCCCCTCAGCGGCATATTGAGCACGATCTCGTTGTCCTTTGCGAAGAACATCGAGTTGATGTAGGTGAACGCGGACAGCATCAAGACCATGATCTGCGTCATGGTGAACACCGCCGCCAACATCTCCGCGCCCATACCCATCGCCAGCATCGTCTGCGCGGCGAACCACAGCGTCATGCAGATGAGCACCAGCGGCGCGAGAAAGGCGACGCACATCAGCGCGATCACGCCGACAAAGCGCGCCTTGGACTTCTTGCCTTCAAAGCTCGGCAGCACATAGTACTTGAGGTTGAGCTTGACGAGTGCGGAAAATCTCTTCATACCCCGTCCCCTTGCGGCGCGTCCTCGGTCAGCGACAGGAAGACGTCCTCGAGCGAACTGCCGTTGCGGATGTCGTCCAGCTCCCCTATGCCGAAGTCGGCGATGATCTTGCCGCCGTCGATGATCGCAACATGGTCGCACACCTTCTCGACGACCTCGAGGACGTGCGACGAAAAGAAGACGCTGTTGCCCTCTTCGCAATGGCGGCGCATCAACTCTTTGAGCTCAAACGCGGACTTGGGGTCGAGACCGGTCATCGGCTCGTCCAAGATCCACAATTTGGGCGCATGGATCAGCGCGCCGATCACGCAGATCTTTTGCTTCATGCCGTGCGAGAAGGTCTTGATCGGGCTGTCGAACGCGTCCGTCAAGCCGAACATCTGCATATACTCGTCGGCGCGCCTTTTGCGGTCGGAGTCGCCGACGCCGTAGATGTCGGAGATGAAGTTGAGATATTCCCTCGCGGTCAGCTTGTCGTAGACGGCGTGATTGTCGGACACATAGCCCATCTGCATCTTGGCGGCGATCGTGTCCGTCTTGAGGTCTTTGCCGCAAATGCTTATCCGCCCCTCG
>CABKMX010000255.1 GCA_902373595.1 uncultured Christensenellaceae bacterium | reverse complement strand
TTGGCGGCGAACAAGCGCGAGAGGCGCGGCCCAACCGGGCTCCTGCCCGTGACCGCGCCCGAGACGCGCAGATGAGACGTCAAGATATGCCGTTATTCGCCGTTTGACGCCCAAGACGTGAATGAATGCCGCGCCGCAAAGCGAGCGCGGAACATAAATTAGACAAAGAATGGCAATCGGTGTCAATTTTGTCGATTTTGAGTGTTGACAATATGTAATTTTTCGGTTATAATGGAGTTAGAATCCAATTTAACCGAAAAAGAGGTGGTCATGTATATATCTCGACACATCGAAACGACGATCGAAAA
Organism: uncultured Christensenellaceae bacterium; assembly: GCA_902373595.1. Taxonomy (GTDB): domain Bacteria; phylum Bacillota; class Clostridia; order Christensenellales; family UBA3700; genus Ornithoclostridium; species Ornithoclostridium faecigallinarum. The sequence goes on along the minus strand of CABKMX010000255.1, from coordinate 1,569 downwards.
GATGTTCTCGGCGTTCCCGTCCGTACTTGTCACGGGTCCGAGGCAGGTGGGCAAGAGCACATTGTTGTTTAACAAGTTTGCGGGGATGAAATATGTTTCGCTTGACGATCCGCTGCAATTGCTGGCGCTTAAGCAAGATCCGATCGGTTACTTCAAGTTGCGCGGCACGCCTCTGATCGTTGACGAAGTGCAGCGCGTGCCCGAATGTTTTGCTGTGTTTAAGCATATGATCGATCGCGACCGCAGGGCAGGGATGTATCTGCTGACCGGCTCACAGCGCTTTGAATTGATGAAGGGTGTCAGCGAAAGTTTGGCAGGGCGTATAGGGGTTGTGAATATGCTTGGTTTGAGCGATCGCGAGATATACGGCGACCCGTTCCGCGAGCCGTTTTTGCCGACGGAGAGCTATTTGCTCGGGCGCAACAGCGAGATCCCGTGCGATTTGACCGAGCTGTGGAAACGCATACATCGCGGCAGCATGCCCGAGCTTTATTCCAACGATCGCATGGAGTGGGAGCGATACTACGCCGCCTATGTAGACACCTATATCGAACGCGACGTCAAGCAATTGAGCGCGGTGGGCGATACGTTGGTCTTTGCGCGGTTCATGGTCGTGCTGGCGAGCAGAACGGGCGAATTGCTCAACGAGGCTGCACTTGCACGCGAAGTCGGCGTGGACAACAAGACGATCAAAAGCTGGCTGTCCATCTTGCAGGCTTCGGGGGTGATCTATCTCTTGCGCCCATTCTCGCTCAACATCGGCAAGCGCGTGGTCAAGGCGCCCAAGCTCTATTTCACCGACACCGGGCTTGTCGCCTATCTCTGCCGCTGGTTTACGCCCGAAACGTTGGCAAACGGCGCGATGTCGGGCGCGGTCTACGAGACGTTCATCGTCAGCGAGGTGATCAAATCCTATCTCAACGCAGGCAAAGAGCCGGACATCTATTACTTCCGCAACACGGACGGGCAGGAGGTCGATCTGCTGTTCTATCGCGATGGCACGCTGTATCCTGCGGAGATCAAAAAGACGTCGTCTCCCAACATCAAAGACGTCAAGCACTTCAAGGCGCTTGCGTCATCCTTTCCCGCGGTGAAGATAGGCGAGGGCGGCGTGATCTGCAACGCCGACGATCTGCTGCCGCTGGGCGACGGGGTGAAGATCATACCTTTCACATATATATAATGCAAAGAATGAGAATTGCCGGGCAATAGCCGGCAAACATCAAATCATTTTGTCGTGGCGGCGCTTGACGGCTTTCAACGCTCGGCGTTCATTCTCTTGAAAAATTTTTTGCAATTCCGTGTGGCGTTTGCGGCGGATATATGATATTATAGATATAGGACAAGTTGTTAGGTAAGGGGAGAGGAGGCGCTATGCAAAAATTCAAGACGTTTTTCTCTCAATTTCGGGCGCGTGATTTTGTGATGCTGACGCTTGCCGGCATCATCAACGCGACGGGCGTGACGGTGTTTTTGGCGCCGCTCAGGCTGTTTGACAGCGGGCTTTCGGGCACGGCGTATCTGTTCAATCAATTGACGCCCGATTGGCTGGGGCTTTGGTTTTTCCTT
>CABKMX010000254.1 GCA_902373595.1 uncultured Christensenellaceae bacterium | reverse complement strand
CCGCATCGACAAGATTGCCGACATCGAGGTGACCGACGTCCCGATAAAGGACGGCGCATACGTCAAGGGCGCAGAGAGGGGAATCAACCTCGGCATCATCTCCAACAGCGCGCCCTATCTCTTTGTCGAAAGACCGCTCAAGATTGTCTTCGAGGCGGCGACGGACGACGTCGTCAATATGATCGACTATGTGCTCGATCAGTTCGGCGACGACGTCGGCATCAGGACGACGCGCACCGGAAAGACGGTGTTCACGGTGATGGCGAGCCCCAAGGCGATGAAGATCTGGCTGTTGCAGTTCGGCGCAAGCGTAAAGGTGCTGTCGCCCGCGTCGCTTGCCAAGAGCATCAAAGAGGAGACTCAAAAGATGAACGCGCTTTACGAGTGAGCGAAAACAAAAGAGCAAAGAGGGTCGAAAGGCCCTCTTTTTTTTATAAAAAGCGTAAAAAATGTTCACGCAAAAACCGTTATGAGTAAAGTTTTGGGGAGATTCGGTCAATGCATGAACATCTTTATAATAGCGCAAAATGCCGACGTTGTCCACCGAAAACGCAAAATTTTGAAAAAAGACGCGCCGAAGATCGGCGCGCCCGGCGCAGCCGGCTCGACGTCCGGCAAAGTCAAACCGCGGTCAACCCATACCCCCGCTTGCCGCCGCAGAACAGACGGCAAGGACCGCTCGGGGATTTTTGCATTCGGCGAAATTGCGGACTCGGCGCGTTGCCGGCTCAAAGAGCCGCCTTTGCGCGTGCGCCCAAAAATGTTTGGTGTTCTAAACTTCCTTTTTTCGTCCTTCCCGATAAACCGTAACTTAGCCGAAAAACGAGATAAACGGATAAGCCTTGACCGCCGTAACACATTGCTTTTTGAGAGCCGAATGCGGGTACAATCCGCCCGTTGGGGCTTAGATCTCGATGAAGTTGAGAAGGTTCGCGCGGTCGATCGCTACTTGGAGTGCGTGTATCGTGCGCACCGTCTCCGTCGCCTGCGCCTTCGCCGCGCCGACGTCGTAAAGACGTTCGGTGTACTCCAAGATGCCGTTGGGTGTGATGCGGCGAGTGAGCTGTATCGCCCCCGCAAGAGTCTCGAGCTGCCTGCGCTTTTTTTGAAGCTGAGCAATCCAAACAAGTCCCTCGGCGACGGTCATGTCAAAGCCCTCGAGCGCAATCGCGGTGTTCGCTCTCGCGAGCGCAAAACGAATTTTGAGTACCTCGGCGTCTATCTCGTCGACACGCTTGCGCGTCGCGCCGTAGTCGTAGCCGGTCGGGACCTTCGTCTCGTTCTCCTTGTAAGAGCAGTAGTTGTTGCGATCCTCAAAGGCGATGAGATCTTCCTTTTCGCGGTCGAGTTCCTTTATCAATTTCATTGCTTCGGTGAGTGTCATCTTCATATCAAATACCTCCGTGTGCTTTCTGTCATCATTATAGCATGTATTCGACGGGGTAAGAATGTTCAAATGAAACAATTTTCTTTACCCCATAAATTTTGCGAAAAAGCTTGGAAATATCGGTGATATTTGAGTTTTTTCAAGATGTGCGACCGTATAGCTGTCTAACATTTACCCCAAAAAAGGGTATAAATTTTTGACAAATGCGGTCATGACGCTTGAAATTGCCGACATGCCGTGCTATAATAGCGTCAAAGCGCGGAGCGCAATGAAGCTGCCGCAGGAGAATGCGATATGAGAATCAAAGTGGTGAAGAAAATCGCCGACGGCAAGAACTCTTCCAAACTAACGGACAGAGAGGGGAAAGACGCCGCTTCCGCCAAAACGGCTTCCGCGCGAGAGGGACAGGTGAGCGGCAACATTGGCGATTACGAAAAGTGGGCGTTGGAGCAAAAGTCAAAGATTGCCGTCTCCGCCAAGCTCAAGGCAATCCT
>CABKMX010000253.1 GCA_902373595.1 uncultured Christensenellaceae bacterium | reverse complement strand
CATATGCGATCGTCGAGAAGTCCGGATCCAAGTCGCTCGACGTCATCGAGCATCAGCCCGCGCGCCTTGCCGAGATCAAGGGCATCTCGCTCAAAAAGGCGCTCGCGATCCAAGAGTCCATGCTCTCGCTCAAAGAGATGCAGGACACGATCGTCTATCTCCAAAACTACGGCGTCACGCTCAACCTCGCAATTAAAATCTTCAAGGCGTACGACAAGTCCACCGCAAAGATCGTCGAGACCAACCCCTACAAGCTGGTCGACGACATCGACGGCGTCGGATTTTTGACCGCGGACAAGATTGCGACGCAAATCGGTGTCGCGCCCGACAGCCGTTTCCGAGTCGCCGCCGCGGTCGTCCACGTCCTCAAAGAGGCGGCGAACAAGAACGGCGACACCTACCTTCCCGAGGACAAGCTCGTCGCCGAGGTCGATTCGCTGCTGCGTCTCGATGCGCTCGACGCTGAGACGTTGATCCGCGATATGATCGAGGATTGCGAAGTTTCGGGCAAAATCGTCAGGCTTGAAAAGGACGGCGAGACCGTCGACATGCTTGCCGGCAACTATGTGTGCGAAAAGTCGATTGCGACCTATGTCAGGGCGATGCTCGACAACACCGACAGTCTGCCGCTCGACGCCGACGAAGAGATCGCCCTCTACGAAAAGCTCAACAAGATTAAACTTCACCCCTCTCAGGCGGAGGCGGTCCGCAGCTGTTTGATGAAGGGCGTCAACATCATCACCGGCGGCCCCGGCACCGGCAAGACCACGATTGTCAAGTGCATCATACATCTGCTGCGCAGCCGCAACTATACCGTCTGCCTGTGCGCGCCGACGGGCAGGGCGGCAAAGCGCCTCTCCGAGACCACCGGCGTGGAGGCGAAGACGATACACCGGCTGCTCGACCTCGACTTTTCGGACGGCAAGGGCAAGTTCATGTTCAACGAGTCCTCCAAACTTCCAGAGGACGTCATCATAGTCGACGAGGTCAGCATGTGCGACGACTATGTGTTCAACGCGCTCATCAAGGCGATCAAGTTCGGCGGCAGATTGATCATGGTCGGCGACAAGGATCAGCTGCCGTCCGTCGGCGCGGGCAACGTGCTCGCCGACATGATCGCGAGCGGGATCGTCCCGGTCAGCTATCTCACGCAGATATACCGCCAAAGCGACGACAGTCTCATCGTCGAGAACGCCCATCGCATCAACGCCGGCAAGATGCCCGTCATCAACAACCGCAGCCGAGACTTTTTCTTTGACAACAAGTCCGACCCCGAGGACATCCTCGCGACGGTCACCGATATGGTCACGCGCCGCATCCCGTCGTACGCGGCGGTCAAGCCGATGGACATCCAGGTGCTTTGCCCGATGAAAAAGGGAGTGATCGGCGTGGAGAATATGAACGACACCTTGCAAGAGGCGCTCAACCCCGCCGCGCGCGGCAAGGCGGAACTCAAGGTCGGCATGCACACCTTCCGCACGGGCGACAAGGTCATGCACACCGTCAACAACTACGACCTCGAATGGACGGACGAGGAGGGCGGAGCAGGCTCGGGCGTGTTCAACGGCGACATCGGCCGCATCGAACAGATCGACCCCCTCGCCCCGTCCATGACCATCCTCTTCGACGACGGCAAACGCGTCAAATATATGCAGGGCGACTTCGACGACCTCACCCTCGCCTACGCAATCAGCGTGCACAAGTCGCAGGGCTCGGAGTTCCCCGTCGTCATCATCGCGCTCATGAGCGGCAACTATATGATCCTCACGCGCAACCTGCTCTATACCGCCGTCACCCGCGCAAAAGAGATGGCAGTGCTCATCGGCTCGTCCGACAACCTCGAAAAGATGGTCAAAAATAATTACACGGCGAAGCGGTACAGCATGCT
>CABKMX010000252.1 GCA_902373595.1 uncultured Christensenellaceae bacterium | reverse complement strand
GACAAAGACCGCTCTTGTCGAGACGAGCCATGCGGAATTCTTTGACGACTACAAGGCGAACATCGCCGAGGTCGCCGACCCCGCAAGCATTGACTACATCGTCGTCAACCACACCGAGCCCGACCACTCGGGCGCGCTCGCCGCTCTGCTCGGCGCGTGTCCGAAAGCGCAGATCGTCTGCACCGCGGTCGCGGCGAACTATCTCAAAAACATCACCAACCGCGCCGACCTCAACGTGCGCGTCGTCAAGGAGGGCGAAACGCTCGACCTCGGCGGACTCACGCTCAAATTCATCGTCGCGCCGCTGCTGCATTGGCCCGACACGATGATGACCTATTGCCCCGAAGAGAAGGTCCTCTTCCCGTGCGACTTCCTCGGCGCGCACTACTCGTTCGCTCCGATGTTCGACGCAAAGGTGCGCAACCTCGACGACTATCGCAGCGCGTTCAAGGACTACTATGACGCGATTTTCGGTCCGTTCAAGCCGTTTGTGCTCGCAGGACTTGCAAAGATCTCCGCGCTTGACATCAAGTATGTCTGCAACAGCCACGGCCCCGTGCTGACCAAGGCGGGTCAACTCGACTATGCGATTCAAAAATACCGCGAGTGGAGCGCCCCCGTCAAGAGCGCGGTCAAGCGCGTGCCGGTGTTCTATTGCTCGGCGTACGGCTGCACCGCCGCCCTCGCCGCAAAGATACGCGACGGCGTGCTGTCCGTGCTGCCTTCGGCGGAATGCAAGACCTACAACATCATCGACTTCGACCTCGCGACGCTCGCCGCCGAACTCAACGGCAGCAATGCCTTTGCAATCGGCTCGCCGACGCTCAACGCCGACGCGGTGCCGCCGGTGTGGAATTTGATCGCCTCGATTGACGCGATCAACATCAAGAAGCGCCCGGTCGCGGTGTTCGGCTCGTACGGCTGGAGCGGCGAAGCGGTACCGGCGCTTGTCGCGCGCCTGACCGCGCTCAAACTCAACGTGATTGGCGAAGGGCTCAAGGCGTGCTTCGTCCCGAGCGAAGCGGAACTCGCCAAGGCGTTCGAACTCGGCGCAATGCTCGCACAAAGCATCGCCTGAAACTCCTAAAACGCACGAGGAACGGCTCTTGCCGTTCCTCTTTTTGTTTACGATTTTTCGTGCCCGTGTGCGTTATCAGCTCATTCGGCGCATATGCGGCACCGCGTAGGCGAAGAATTCGTCATAGGCGGCGCACTTGTCCAAATCGATACGCTCTCGCTTGCATCCGCCCATGCACATGCAAAACCAGCGGCAGCGTTTGCACTTGTCGGGATAGTTGCGAGACTCCTCGACAAAGCGCACGGCGACGGGGTGATCGGCGAGCCGATCGAGGCTCGAGTCGTTGATGTTGCCGAGACAATACTCGTCGAGACAATAGAAGTCGCACGGGTAGACCGCGCCGTCCCCCTCGATCACAAATTGGCGCGCGCAGCCGCCCGTCATACCGCACTGTTCGGCGCAGCGGAAGTTAGCGAGAGCGACAAAGTTGTCCATCTGCCTGATCGAGGTGTATTCTCCCCTCATCATATCGCGCATATAGAGGTCGAACAGCTTGCGCAAATACTTGCCGTAAATTTCGCCGGTCAAATACATGCCGTCGTCTTCTACGCCGCCTTTGAGCGGTTTGAGCACGGGGATGAATTGCAGAAAGCGGAAGCGATTGCGCCTGTAAAAATCATAAATTCGCTCGATATTTTCGGCGACGGGACGCGTGAGCACGCACAATATATTGAAGTCGACGCCGCGCTCCTGCAACAGCTTTGCCGCCGCATAAGCTTTGTCAAAAGTCGGCGCGCCGTCCCTGTCCACGCGGTAGGCGTTCGCCTTTTCATCGCCGTCCAGCGACAGTCCGACGAGCCACTTGTTCTCCG
>CABKMX010000251.1 GCA_902373595.1 uncultured Christensenellaceae bacterium | reverse complement strand
AAAGGGGAGCGAGATCACCCAATTCTCACTTTATAAGGACGGCGAAAGCGAGCCGTTTTATTCGAGCGATTTGATCGAGGACTACCGCGTCTGTTCGTTCGAGCCGATCACTGCGTCGAAGATCTCGATCAAGGTCGACGCCTGCGACAGAGGCTGGAAGCTCGAGAGCCTCGAGGCGTATATGATCGACAGACAGGCGCGCGACGACTTCCGCATTATGGGTTACATCACCGTTGATTCGCTCTGCGCGCCCGTGCTCAAAGCCGACGAAGGGCTTGAAGGCGGCAGTTACGGCGATCAGGACGGCGGCATAGACGAAAGTTACACCGAGGTGTTCGAGCAGGTCACTCAATTCAATATGATCGCGGGAGTTTATTTCAAGGGCGACGGTTCGATCGTCTATAAGGACATCTCAAATCGCGACGGCGACGGCAAAGCGGACTTCCGCTACGCCCTCGACAAACTGCGCGGTATGGCGCCCGACGCCGAGATCGTCGTGACATTGTTGGGCAACAAAAACGATATCTCCGCTGACGGGTACGACAACACGATCGACCGCCACAACGCCGCGATGGGAGACAACGCGGCGAAGCTGACCGAGAACATCCTCGCGTTTGTCGACGAGTGGGGCGTGGATGGCGTCTCGTTCGATTACGAATATCCGTCGTCATCGAAAGACTATCGCATTTACGGCGAATACCTGATCTCGCTGCGCGCCGCGCTCGACGAAAAATATGACGGTCACAAGCTGCTGACCGCGGCGATCGCCGATTGGTGTTTCGGTGACCACACGTTCAAGAAAGAATATATGGACGTCCTCGATCAGATCGAAGTGATGGCGTACGATCTGTTCGACGACAGGGGCTATCATTCCACTTTCTACAAGGCGTGCTATCAAGTCGTCGAGAACTGCCGCAAAAACGGCGCCGATATGTCCAAGGTCCATTTAGGCGTGCCGTTCTATTCCCGTCCGACGGACAAAGATTCATTTTGGGGCAACTACAAGGTGGTCAGTTCGGTGCTGACGCCGTCCAACGTCTACACCTTCCCCGAGCCGTACACCAACAGCGACGGCAAGCAGGGCAACGCGCCCAACTACTTCAACGACAGGCAGATGATCTATGACAAGACGAGCTATGCGATAGACCTCGGTCTCGGCGGCATCATGATCTGGCATATGGCGTGCGACGACACCGAGAACCTCGACAGGTCGTTGACCGGAGCGATCGCCGCGGCGGTCGCCGACAGGGCGGCTTTGGCGCAATAAGCGCATACATATCGCTAAAAAACAAAGGACGGAGCGCGTTTGCTCCGTCTTTTTGCCGTTGAAAATATGTCGGTCGGGAAGAGATCGGCTGCCGCACTATGCCGGGCGATACTCGCCGCTCTCGATGAGGCGGGACAGCGTCACTGTCTTGGGGATATACTTGCGAAAAATTTAAAATTAGCAAGAGATTTCGCGCAAGAGGAAGGCGTGCTTGAACGTCTTCCTTTTTTTCTTGCCCCAAAATGGGCGGCTCTGCAATGGTCGGAGTGACTAGATTCGTAAGGACGAGCAAAGCGTAAGGAGAGAGGCAAATTTTGCCGAACGACGGAATAGCGAACGCCTATAGGGTACGGCGAAATACGTTTGTATTGAGCCGCGTGAGCGTCTGACGGAATAGCGAACGAAGAGAGCGTCACAATTTCGAACAGTCTAGTTAAGCAGAAGAATAGCAGGCGAGCGAAAATGGGCGACAAAAAAAAAGAGAGGCCGAGCAGCGGACTCTCTTTTTTTGGTGCCTCGACAAGCGAAGCCTGCGTTGGTCGGAGTGACTAGATTCGAACTAGCGGCCTCTTGAACCCCATTCAAGCGCGCTACCAAACTGCGCCACACCCCGATGTGCATATCAAATAATCGCACA
>CABKMX010000250.1 GCA_902373595.1 uncultured Christensenellaceae bacterium | reverse complement strand
CGGTCACGAACTCGGCAATCACGGCTACTTTCACAAGGACCACAAGGGTTTGAGCCAAACGGACAATCTCGCCGAAATAGAACCGACAAACGCGTTGATCGAGGCGGTCACCGGCGCCGCGCCGGCGCTGTTCGCTCCCCCGTCGGGCAGCTGGGACGACGCGACCGTCGCGGCGTGCGCATCGATCGGGATGAAGACAATCATGTGGAGCCGCGACACAATCGATTGGCGCGACCAAAACGCCGCGGTCATCTTCACTCGCGCGACAAAAGATCTCAAGGGCGGCGAGCTCATCCTCGCGCACCCGACAAAGTCGACCGTCGAGGCGCTGCCGGCGATATTGCAATATGTCAAGGGCGAAGGATTGAAAGCCGTGACTGTGTCCGAATTGCTCGCGGATTGACCGCCGCGCGCTTGATTGATATACAGATATTTATATTTGTATGAGCCGACGGCGTGACCGCCGTCGGCTGCGCTTTTCTTCTGCTCGCACCGAAGTTATGAAAACAAACCGATAAAAAAATCGACGGCGTGACCGCCGTCGAATTTTTTGTCATTCTCAATCAAGCTTCTTGATCAGGCTCAATGCGATGCCCTTGTCGGTGATGTCGAACACCTTGACCAGCACCTTGTCGCCGACGTTGACGACGTCCTCGACCTTCTCCACTCTCTTCTTGGAGAGCCTGGAGATGTGAATCATGCCGTCCTTGCCGGGAGCGATCTCGACGAACGCGCCGAAGCTGGTCGTGCGGACGACGACGCCCTCAAGCTCGCTGTCGACCTCGGGGTCGTTGGCGATGAGCTCGATCGTCTTGCGCGCCTTTGCAATCATATCCTCGTTGGGGCTGGAGATGTAGACGTCGCCGAAGTCGTTGATGTCGATCTTGACGCCGGTCTCGTCGATGATCTTGTTGATCGTCTTGCCGCCGCTGCCGATGACCTCTCTGATCTTGTCGGGGTGAATCTGGAAGGAGACGATCTTGGGCGCATACTTGGACAGGTGCGCTCTCGGAGCCGGCAAAACGGCGAGCATCTTGCCGAGAATCTCCAACCTGCCGTCCTTCGCCTGTGCGAGAGCCTTGCGCAGGATAGCCTCGTTGATACCCTTGATCTTGATGTCCATCTGAATCGCGGTGATACCCTCGGTGGTGCCTGCGACCTTGAAGTCCATGTCGCCGAGGAAGTCCTCGAGACCTTGGATGTCGGTGAGCACCTGCACCTTGGACTTGTCTTCATTGCTGATGAGTCCCATCGCAACGCCTGCGACCGGTCTCTTGAGCGGAACGCCTGCATCCATCAAAGCGAGCGTGGAGCCGCAGACGGATGCCTGCGAGGTGCTGCCGTTGCTGGACAGAACTTCGCTGACCGTGCGGATTGCGTACGGGAAGCTGTCCTCAGACGGGAGCATGGGCTCGAGCGCTCTTTCGGCGAGCGCGCCGTGACCGATCTCGCGCCTTCCCGGGCTCTTCATCGGCTTGGCTTCGCCGACGCTGTACGGGGGGAAGTTGTAGTGATGAATGTATCTCTTGCAGACTTCGTCATCGAGGCCGTCGAGCTTTTGCACCTCGGAGATGCTGCCCAGCGTGCAGCAGGTCAAGACCTGGGTCTGTCCTCTGGTGAACACGCCGCTGCCGTGAACTCTCGGCAAGATGCCCGCTTCGCACCAAATGGGTCTGATCTCGGTCAGCTTTCTGCCGTCGGGACGGACGCCGTGGTCGAGAATCTTGGCGCGGACTTTCTCTTTCTTCATCGCATAGAGAACTTCGCCGATGTCCTTCTTGCCCTCGGGAAACTGCTCTTCGAAATGTCCGTAGACATCAGCGTCGAGGTCTTCTTCCGCCTTCTCTCTCTCCTGTCTGTCAAAGTGCTCGAGCACCTCGTCCATCTTCTTGTCCGCATATGCTCTGAC
>CABKMX010000249.1 GCA_902373595.1 uncultured Christensenellaceae bacterium | reverse complement strand
GTCAATAAGACTTACAACATAGAAACTAAACAAGATCGAAGTTATGGTGCCCAACAAAATGTGACAGTATTGTAAACCTGCAAAAGCCGTATTTTCGATCGTCAATAAGACTTGCGACATAAAAACCTATCAAAGCAAAATTTATAGTGTCCATGACGATATGCGCCCATAGATGTGCAATTAAAAGGTCAATTTGCATTAAGCCCGGCTGCTCTTTTGGGAGAAAAACGGGAGCTGTTTGTGCAATGAAATTTTGGAAGATCAAGAGGGTTTTTTAGGGGGATGTATAAGAGGGGTAGTTTGTCAAAGCGGCGTTGGCTTGCAATGCGCTGACTTGCAACGCGCCGCGCCGCGGAAAAATGATTTGAGCAAAGGTTGCTTTTTGTCGCGCGCAAAGGTATAATAGAGAATATGATAAATTCCGTTTTGACTCCGACGCTGCTTTGGCAGGATTACGATCCCGCCGCGCTGCCGCTGCGCACCTCGTTCGTCAAGTACGACGGCTTGGGCGACGGCGCGTTCGGCTTCGGGGCATATTTCGACGCCGTCGAGGCGGAGGACGGCGCGGTGCGCGTCTATGCGTGCGGCAAGCTCCGTCCCTCTTCGGACAAGACGATCGTCTTTGTCGGCGAGCCGTGGGACAAGTCCGTCCCCCGTCAATTCGAGGAGTTGATCGCGTCCATCCCTGCCGGCATCGTCTATGCCGACTATGCGGCTCAGGGCGCGGACGGCGGCGCGACGTCCTATCCCATGTCGCTCGGCTACGGCGAATACCGCGACGGCAACGAGCACTTCGACCGCGCGGATCCCACCGCCGCCGACTCTTGCCAATTCCTTTGGACAAAGGTCATTCGCCGCACTATCACGTTCGTCAAGAGCGTGTTGCCCCGCACCTCGATCGTCTTGGTCGGCGCCGGCATAGGCGCGGATATGGTGTGGCAATGCGCCGGCACCGACGCGCGCGTCGACGCGATCGTCCCCATCTGCAACGCCGGCTGGCGCGAATATCGCAACGTCTTCCGCTACGGCGGCAGCGACGCCCTCGAAGAGGAGCTGTCCGACCTGCCCGACGAGATCACCGACGAGCGCAACCGCTGGCTGATGGGCTGCGCCGCGCAAAGTTACGCGAAGTTCGTCAAGTGCCCCTGCCTCTATGTCGGCGGCACCAACAACACCGTCACCGATATCGACCGCGTCGAGGCGACGCTCTCGCTCCTCCCCGACGGACGCGCGTTCAAGACGTTCTACCCCAATTGCAGTACCATCTTGCCGCTGTCGTGGCTGACGACGCTGGGCAAGTTCATCAAGTCGATCGGCTCCGCCGAAGGCTTTTGCTACGCTTCGCCCGAGGCGGAACTCGTCCAACGCGACGGCTATGTCGGCGCGAATATTTCATTCAAATGCGACGACCCCGACGTCAAATTGACGTTGCATTACGCCTACAACGAGTACGACCCGTCGCTGCGCAGCTGGCACCCCACCGAGGTCGGCAAAGGCACCGCGCGCTGCGTCGTGCCGATGGCTGACTATGCCGACTGCGTGTTCTGCTTCGTCACCGCCGAATATCCCGACGGAGTCGCGCTGTCGTCGTACGTCACCTTCTTGCGCGCCGACGACGACACAATCAAGGAACCGGTGCGCCGCTCGCACATCGTCTATGAACGCAAGACCGGGCTCGGCGAATTTTGGGCTGACAATCCGTCCGACTATCTGACCGGCGAAAAACCCGTGCTCAAAGATGGCCCCTTCGACATCCCCGGCATAAGCTGCGGCAACGCCGACCTCGTCACCTACGCCGTCGGCGAGGACAAATATTCGAGAGAGGACAACAGCTTCCTCCAATTCGACGCCGCCGCCGAACAAGACCGCGAACTCGAGGTCGACGTCGTCTCCAAGGAGGGGACCGCCGCGACGACCTACCGCACC
>CABKMX010000248.1 GCA_902373595.1 uncultured Christensenellaceae bacterium | reverse complement strand
AATATACGGTCACGAATGCGGACGGCGCGGTTGAGACGGAAGAGAGCAGATATATCTTGATCAATATCGATACCACTACGCCGGAGCTCTTCTGAGCGAGGGGGCAATCATGAAAAAGAAGCTTTTGCTTTTGATTGCCGCGGCGGTGATTGTCGTCGCTTCGACGGCAATCTTCGCCGCCTGCGGCGACACGCCGGACATCAAAGAACTCTATCAAGTCGTCGACGGCTTGAGCGAGGGAGAAAAGTCCGTGCCGATGCAGGCGGATAAGCTCGAAGACCTCGACGGCGCGGATGTGACGGTTTCGGGCAATGCGCTGATTACCTCGACAATCAATCCCGACACGAGCGAGACTGCCTATGAACTTTGGGTCAACAGTCCAAAAGAAATGAGTCCGCTCAGGACGCCGGTTTACAGCGGAGACATCAAGCCCAAAGAGGTGCCCTATGACTACACTTGGCCGAGCGAAACGGCGGATTGGTGCTGGGTCGTCGACAACGCGGAGGCAGGGACAATCACTCTCTTTACCATCGACAGGGGCAAAGAGACAATCGAATACGACGCGTGGACCGGCGCGCCGAGTATGTATATCGAGAGAGGGTCGGACGGCATCGAAACGCTCTTTGTGGACGGCGAGGAATATTGCGAATACGACCGCGAGAAGGGCATCGTGACCGACCGCGGCGCCGAGTCGAACAGCGGAACGCCGTCTCTTGTCGGAGAGGGCGACATGTTCGAGCTCGAAGAGGTCGACATAGAAGTCCTCGAATATTCTTGGAAAGGCAATACGCCCGAAGTGGTGAGGGTGTATGACAAGCAAGGCAATGCGCTTCGCCTCGTCAACTTGTACAACCTCATTCCCGACCAGAACGATAATCGAGATGTCGTGGTGACCAAAAAGGCGGTCTATATCTTCAAAAGCGATGTTGTCCCCGACGACGCGAAGGATTACGACTACTATGAAGGCGGCCGCAAGTACAAAATCTCCCAATACAAGTACGACTGGAAGTCGGGAAAGGTGTCGGAGTTCAATCCCGGGTATTATGTCTTAGCCGACGAGCAGGTCGATCCGGACGCGGACATCTATCCGATGGTGATAGCAGCGGTTGAGGACAACAAGGTTCAACTTGCGCAGAACCTGGCGTATTGCGACGCCGATATGAACATCATCTTCAATATAGGCGAGATTGTCCCGGGTGCGAGCGAAGCGACCATGTTCGGCGATTACCTCAAGATCTCCAACGGCACAATTACCAAATATTTTGACAGCGAGGGCAACCTCGTCGGCGAATATCTAAGCTCGCTCGGCATCATCGAAGAAGACGAAAGCGGTTTGCTCAAAAAGGGCAACGATTGGTTCACCGTCTCCGGCGAGTATCTGTTCACCCTCGGCACCGAAGACGCGCCGGACACCAAGATGCATTTGGCGTCTTTCCCCGGCAAGGTCTACTATGCCGAGATGAGACTTGACGAGGACGGCAACCCCGTTCTCGACGAAACGACAGAGCAGCCGATAGAGGACTTCAAGGTCTACGACGTGACGTCGGGGACGACCGCGACGCTCTGGAGCACGGGAGACACCGTCAAGTTTGACCTGAGCGGAGTCTATATTCTCTGCGACGAAGAAGGCGATTGCACCGTCTATGACTTGAAGAGCGGAAACCGCTTGACCGACTTCGCCACCGACAATCCGGGCAGCGTGTATATCTCCGCCTTCGGCGACGACCTGTTGATCGAATATACAATCACGCACGTCGAAAACAATGTCGAGACGAGCGAGAGCAGGTATATCTTTGTCGACACGGACCCCTTTTCGCCGGAAATGAATTGCACCGGACCGACAGAAGAATGACGCGCAAGAGGAGACGACAATGAAAAGAAGAATTACGATTTTGATTGTGGCTGCGCTGGCAGTTGCACTGTGTGTGACC
>CABKMX010000247.1 GCA_902373595.1 uncultured Christensenellaceae bacterium | reverse complement strand
TTTCGGGGTCGCGGTAGAACAGTTTTCGAGGTACAGTCTGCCGATCAGACCGTCGGGATAGCGGTGGCGGCTGTGATATTCGAACGAGCGGGAGAGTTCGCAAAATTTACCGTCCTTGAACGCGAGGCGGCGCACGATTGAACAGTCCGACATGCCTCGGACGCGGTCGGCCGCGGCGATTGCGCCGTCGTCGAACACAATCTCGTCGGCGACGAGGGAGAGGAGGGGAAGATAAGTTTCGCGGCAAAACAGCACCACGCAAAACGTCCTTTCGCCGTGGGCGAAGATTCGTATGAGGTCGCCGCCGTCGACGCGCGCGCAGGACGCGGTCACGCTCTTTGCGGCGACGGGGCAGAGGACGGCATGGCGTGCGCCGTCCGTCTCCGCGACCAGCGGCGCGTTTTCAAAGTCGCACGCGGTGACGAGGTGACGCTTTGCGCCCGAGCATTCGCATTGCAGCGGCTTTGAATGCGGCAGGGGCAGCGGCTCGAGATTGAGGGACAACAGCATATGCCCGTTGCAAAAATCTGTGACGCGGAGTCCGTCCGCCTTCGGAGACAGGGGGTCGACGACAACCGTTGTCGGCGCGCGTCCCGTCATCCAGCCGCCGAGCGCAAAGCGTTCGGCGCGTTCGAACGCGTCGGGCGCGGGTGCGCCGTCGAGGGTATATACGCAATTGCCGTCGAGATGAAAAACCGTCATATCGAGATATGATATGGCGGAAAGCACGCGGATATGAAAAAGGCGCGCCGGTCGGCGCGCCCAAAGTTTGATTTGTTCAGTCGGGAATGACGTTTGAGACCGTCTTCAAAGTGTAGGTGGTCGCGCCCTCGACAATCTTGACAATCATATGCGCGATCTTCGTGCCGTCCTCGAGCGCATAGTCGTCATTCGCGACGCTGCACATCAGCGAGATGCCGCTGCCGGGGAAGGTGCGGTTGAGCGTTACGACCGCGGCGGTGCATGCAATCGTCGGAGTGTCGCTTCCCTCGGCAATCGTACCGCCCTCGAACGGTTCGTTGACGACGGCAGAAGTGGCAAGGGAGACGGTGACCGATTCCTTGCTGCCCTGAATGAAGTTGGGAACCGAAAAACTCAATCCCGAAGCGACGTCGGGCAGACACCTGACCAATTGATAGAGGAAGGTGTTGTCGATGTACGCGGAGGAGTCGAACTCGCCGACATTGATGCTGCCCTCGTAAGTTTGGTCGTTTTCGGTGTAGGAGTAGGTGCACTTTTCGTCCGCATAGCGCGCGGTATAAGTGGTGCGCACGTCGCGGTCGAGTTTGTCCTCGGCGCCGTAGACGGGCTTGATGTCGGGGGTGACGACGGAGTCGGTGCGGACATAGTCGCCGTTTTCCATCTCGAGATCGGAGCGGATATGATAGCAGGGGCTTTCATAAGTGAAGCCGTCGAGCGACAGCGTTTCGCCGTGGTCGTAGCCTTTGACGGCGACGGTATAGGTGCCTTTGACGGTCTCGTTGTCGTTCGGCGCGTATTCGACGTCGTAGACGAAATATTCTTCGACGTCCATATTTTCCCAGGGACGGGAGTCGAGCAAGAGCCTTTGGGTGGGCGTGCTCGAACAGCCGGCGAAGGATGCGACGGCAATCGCCGCGACGGCGAGCGCCGCAATAATCAATGCGAGTCTCTTTTTCATAGCACTATTATAACACAAACGCGCGCGATATCAACCAAAAGAGAGGCACTTTTCGATTTTGACGCTCAAAAGGCGCGGCGATGTACCGAAAAAGCATTTACAAGCGCGCGGCGTTGGGGTAAAATGGAAATATGGTACAATTCTTCATCACCGACACATTGGATTGCTCGGCGGTCATCGACCTGATCAAGAAGAGCAGAGGGGAGAGGCGTCAGATCTTGCTTGTTCCCGACAGATTCATGCTGCATTACGAAAAGGCAGTGATGGAAGGGCTCGGCGAAAGCGCGTGCTTCGACGTCGAAGTCGT
>CABKMX010000246.1 GCA_902373595.1 uncultured Christensenellaceae bacterium | reverse complement strand
CGTCCTGCTCGATTGCGCCCGATTCGCGCAAGTCGGACAGCTGCGGCGTCTTGACCTCTCTGTCGTCGATTTTACGCGACATCTGCGACAGCACGAGCACAGGCACCTCGAGGTCTTTCGCCATCAACTTGATCATACGCGACGTGTCCGAGACCTCTTGCTGGCGGTTGCCCTTGCGGTCCTTGGTCGGCTCCATCAATTGCAGATAGTCGATGATGATGAGGTCCAGCCTGCCCAGCTTGTTTTTGAGCCTGCGGCACTTGGACATCACGACGTCGGCGCTGTTGCCCGTCGATTGATCTATGTAGATGTTGCTCTTTGACAGCTTGTCGTGGGCTGTGAAAAGATTTTGCAACTGCTCCGTCGTCTCCTTGCCCTTGATGAGCACGTCGCGCGGTATCCTCGATTCGGAGACAAGCAT
Organism: uncultured Christensenellaceae bacterium; assembly: GCA_902373595.1. Classification (GTDB taxonomy): domain Bacteria; phylum Bacillota; class Clostridia; order Christensenellales; family UBA3700; genus Ornithoclostridium; species Ornithoclostridium faecigallinarum. The sequence continues at coordinate 1,554 of CABKMX010000246.1, read as the reverse complement.
TCTCTGCACGAGCTCGGTCGCCGACATCTCGAGGTTGAAAGTCGCAATCACTCTTTCGGGTTCGTAGCGCGCTATATTGGCAGCTATACTCATTGCAAACGCCGTCTTTCCGCAGCCGGGACGCGCGGCAAGCACAATCATCTGCCCGGGCAAAAAGCCGTTGGTCATGTTGTCGAGGTTGTCGTAGTGGGTCAAAAGCCCGAGGTCGGGCTCGCCCGTCTCATACACCTTGAGGAGCTTGCTTAAGACCTCCGTCGCCGGGTCCGACACCCTCACCAACTCGCCGCCCTGAGTGTTCTTGCCAAGTTCGAAAATCGCCGCCTGTGCCGATGCAAGGCACTTATCGGCATCTTCGAGCGTATAGGCGTTGTCTATGATTTCGCCGGCAGTCTGAATGATCTTGCGAAGCATCGCGTCGCGCTTGACAATCTCGACATAGTACTCGCAGTTGGACGCGGACGGAATCGCCTCGGTCAGCTCTTCGAGCCTCTCGATGCCGCCGGCTCTCTCGAGCGCGGACCTTCCGTCGCGGTCGACCTCCTTGCCCATCGCCACCGAAAGAGTGACGAGATCGGCAGGCATGCCCTTCGCGGCAAGATCTCTGATCGCGGCGAAAATTATGCGGTCGGAAGAGATGTAAAAGTCCTCTTCGCGCAGCTTGGAGCCGAACTCGGTGAACAGCTCGCCGTTGGTCAAAAACGCGCCGATGACCGCGTCCTCCGCCTCTTGGCTGTGCGGCATTGTCCTGTTGACGGGCAGTTTGGCGTTGTCGTTACTGCTTTTTGGCATATCTCCTCCTCAACCCTCGAGCCTCGCCAGGAAGTCGGCGAACACGCCCATCGCCTTGTCAAACGGCTTGGACGAAGTGAGGTCGACCCCTGCGAGCTTGAGAATGTCCACGGGAGGCATACTGCCGCCCGCGCTCAAAAATTTCTTGTAATCCTCGACCGCCGGCTTGCCCTCTTTGAGGATGCGGTCGGCGATGCAGACCGCGCTGATCAGCCCGGTCGCGTATTTGTAGACATAAAACGACGTATAGAAGTGCGGTATGCGGCTCCACTCATAGCGGATGAGCTCGTCGTTGACGACATGTTCGCCGGCATAGTACTTGCGGTTGAGGTCGTAATAGAGGTCGCAGAATGTCTCCGCGGAAAGCGGCTCGTCCCTCTCGGCGAGTTCATGCGCAGCAAGTTCGAATTGCGCGAACTGCGTCTGTCGGAACACCGTCGTGCGGAACATGTCGAGCATATACGACAGCAGATACTCGCGCATCGCCTTGTCGCCGCCGTACTTTTCGAGCAGATGACAGAGCATCAGCGTCTCGTTGACGGTGGAAGCGATCTCGGCGACAAAGATCGTATATCCTGCTTTGGGATAGGGCTGCGCGCCGTCGGAGTGATAGGAGTGCATCGCGTGTCCCAGCTCGTGCGCGATCGTGAAGATCTCGCTCGTCGTCTTTTGGTAGTTGAGCAAGACGTACGGATGCGTGCCGTACGCGCCCCACGAATAGGCGCCGCTGCGCTTGCCCTCGTTCTCGCAAACGTCGATCCACCC
>CABKMX010000245.1 GCA_902373595.1 uncultured Christensenellaceae bacterium | reverse complement strand
TTGACGATGCCTCCGCAATTGCGAAAAGCGCACCAACAAAATGACAAGGCTGTCGTGAAGGCTTACGGCTTTTGGGGCAAACTCAACACCGAAAGCGCCTGTGTCGCCGAGCTGATGAAAATGTACGAGGAGTTGACAAAGTGAGTTTACGCAAAGAAGTTCCATACTACAATGATGAAACGTCCAATCAATCAAACAAGACAATGCTCATGATTCGGTGATGAAATTGCTTGCATATTGCGGATATGAGCATTGCAGTGTATCTAAATCGGATATCCTCCTGAGATAAAATTAACCTTTACATGCCGCGCGTTTTGCGATATAATTGAAGTATGATCGATTGCAAACAGGCGGTCTTTGACCGCGAAGAGATGTTTTTGAGCAAGTACGCTTGCAAGTCCAAGGACACGCGCGGCAGGGTCGCTCCCCTCGCGCCGTGCCCCATGCGCACCGAGTTCGTCCGCGACCGCGACCGCATCATCCACTCCAAGGCTTTCCGACGTCTCAAACACAAGACGCAGGTCTTCATCTCTCCCGAGGGAGACCACTACCGCACGCGCCTCACCCATACGCTCGAAGTCGCGCAGATCGCGCGCTCGGTCGCAAGGGCGCTCCGCCTCAACGAGGACCTCACCGAGGCGATCGCGCTCGGTCATGACCTCGGTCATACCCCTTTCGGCCACGCCGGCGAGCGTGTGCTCGACGGACTGATCGATGGCGGCTTCCGCCACAACGAACAGAGCCTGCGCGTCGTCGAACTGCTCGAAAACGACGGCAAAGGGCTCAACCTCACCTACGAGGTGCGCGACGGCATCCTCAATCACAAGTTCGACGGCACCCCCTGCACTCTCGAGGGCGAAATCGTCAAATTCTCCGACCGCTGCGCATATATCAATCACGACATCGAGGACGCAATCTCCGCCGGCGTCCTCACCGCGGACGACCTGCCGCGCGACTGCGTCGCCGTGCTGGGCGACACGAAGAGCGGACGTATCAACGCGATGATCACCGACCTCGTCGAGACAAGCTACGACCGCCCCTATATCAAACAATCGGACGAGTTCCGCGAGGCGACGCTCAAATTGCACTCATTCATGTTCGACAGCGTCTACACCAATCCCGTCGCCAAGGGCGAAGAAAAAAAGACGCTCGACATGCTCAAATTGCTGTTCGAGCACTTTTGCGCCCACCCCGAAAAATTGCCCGACTTCTTCCGCGATTTGCTCGACGACTATCCTCTCGACAGAGTCGTCGGGGACTATATCGCGAGTTTTACGGACAGATATGCGGTGAAGGTTTTTTCTTCCATCTTCATCCCCCTTGGCTGGAATGCTTGACCGCGTATAGCGGCGCATCTTTGCGCGCGCAGAACGTCTCGGGGTCGGTCACGTACCTCTAGTACGCTCCCTCCCCTCTCGCAACCTGCGCATCGCAAATATGCACCACTCTCCGCGGTCAAGTTGGAATGGTTACGCTCTGCTTGCTTCTCCGCGGTCAATTCATTTTTGTTAAAGCGCAACGCAGATCTACACCACTCTACACGGTAAAGTTGGAACGGTTACGCTCTGCTTGCTTCTCCGCGGTCAATTCATTTTTATTAAAGCGCATCGCAAATCTACATCACTCTCCGCTGTCAAGTTGGAATGGTTACGCTCTGCTCGCTTCTCCGCGGTCAAGCTGTTTAACTTTAAGATTAGCGTAATCTTTGTCAAGCAGCTGTGATCATAATTTTTCGATTTTGCAATGCTTTTTACCAAGCGCGAGTGAAAAGCTTATAATTCGCTTCTTGGCGTCGCCTGTTTTCCCTACTGTCGCTTGATACAAAGCCAACTTTGCGCGCATAGCGCGCCATTTCTGTTCCGCGCTCGCTTTGCGGCGCGGCATGCATTCACGTCTTGGGCGTCAAACGACGAATAACGGCCCATCTTGACGTCTCATCTGCGCGCCTCGGGCGCGGTCACGGACAGACGTCCGGTTGGGCCGCGCCTCTCGCGCTTGTTC
>CABKMX010000244.1 GCA_902373595.1 uncultured Christensenellaceae bacterium | reverse complement strand
AAGGCGGCGATTTTGTTTGAGCGGTGAAAGCCGCCGGTTTTCGCCATTGACACCGCGGCTTATCGTATGGTATAATATAGGCAATTCGATAGGGTAGGTAAATTATGCTGAAGCTTTCGGGCATTGAAAAATCTTTCGGTAAAAAGCACGTCCTCAAGGGCGTCGACCTCGTCGTCGGCGACGGCAGGATATGCGGTCTGCTCGGGCTCAACGGCGAGGGTAAGAGCACGTTGATGAAGATAGTTTGCGGTCTTGTCGTTCCCGACGGCGGAAGCGTGGAGATCGACGGCGCTCTCGTCAAGCCCGGCAAGGCGCCCAAAGGCGTCGGCGCGATGATCGAGGCGCCTGCGTTTTACGGCGGACTCAGCGGTTACGACAATCTGGAATTGATGCGCGTCCTCTGTGACGGAGTGCCCAAGGAGAGAGTGGGCGAAGTGCTGCGCGTCGCCGGCATAGCGTCGAGCGCGACCGTCAAGGTCAAGGACTATTCCCAGGGCATGAAGCAGAGGCTCTATTTTGCGTTCGCGCTGCTCAAACGGCCGCGCGTGCTCATTCTCGACGAGCCGTTCGTCAACGTCGACCCCGTCAGCGTAAAGCTGTTCGAAGACGTGATCAAGGCGCTCGCAGCGGACGGTTGCACGGTGTTGATCTCGGGGCATATCATCGCCGAGCTCAAAAACGTATGCGACAGCGCGGCAATCCTCGACGGCGGCACAATCAAACGCAATTTCGACGACCTGGCGTCGGTCGACCTCGAAAAGGAATTTTTGTCGGCGGTCTCGTCGAGCGGTGACGTCAGATGAAAGAGGTATTTGTCACTGCCTATTTGAGATTTGGCAAGAGCAAGCTTCTTATCGTCTGTGCGGCGGCAGTCGTGTTGATGCTGCTCGGGACGATCGTGGGGCTTGCCGTCTCGGCGGCGGGTGCGGAAGTCGGCGCGCAAAAGAGCGACACGATACTTCTCGGCGGCGAAGACGTGCCCTATTCCGAATACTATCAATATTTGCTCGACGAATGCCTCAAAATTTATGAACGTGACGATTTGTCTCAAAGCGAAAAGGCGTCGCTCGAGATGGAGATCGCCGAATATCGCTTCTATCTTCAATCGAACACCAACACTACGCAATATTATCACGACAGCTACGGCGCGGAAAACGGCGGCGCCTATTGGATGCAAGTGCTGTTTTTCGTCGGCATGTTCGCAAGTATGTTTTTGCCGATAGTGCTGACCGCGTGGTTTTTCCCGGGCGCAAAGAGCGGCGTCTTGAGGACAGAGTTTTTGACCGGGAGATCGCGCGCGGAGCTTTGGGGAGGCAAGACGGGCGCGGCGTTGGTCGCGTCGTCCGCGGCGCCGATCGTGTTTTCGCTCTCCGGGCTGATCTCGGCGTTGTGCACGCCGGACGCGATGTTCCTCGTCAAGGACGAACTGCTCGGCAAAGTATATGCCATATCAGTCTTTGCGCAATGGGCGGCGTTGACTGCGACGATGCTCGTCGTCGCATGGTCGGCGGCGGCTTTGGTGGAGCTCGTCACCTGTCTTTCGGGCGACTCGGTGGCAGGGGTCGCGGTGCCGTGCGCGATCGTCTTGCTCTCAATTTTCGTCACGATCGCCGTGCTGTCGATCGTACCGGCGGAAGAGGCGGTCAAGTATGACTTTTCATGGATGCCGTTTTACGGTCTTATCGGCATGTTTCAGGTTGCGCCCGCGTCGGATGAGATCGTCATGATCGTCGCGCATGCGCTCGCGGCGGCGCTCGCATTGGGCGTTTCGAGATTCGCGTTCGGGAGGAAGGCGCTGTGAAGGGCGGCTTTCGCGCCGCCGCGGCGGTCGATATCAGACTTCATACGAGGCCGCTTTCGATTTTAGTTTTTTCGGTCTCCGTGTTGATAATGATAGCGATAGTAGTGTTGTGCAGCAATCTGCTCGACGTCGGCGATCCGCATCGGACGACAGCCGAGGAGTATCGGCAACAGCTCGCCGATATAGAGAGGCAACTCGCCGCGCCGTCGTCGTCGCCTGTGGAT
>CABKMX010000243.1 GCA_902373595.1 uncultured Christensenellaceae bacterium | reverse complement strand
ATTCAATCGGGAGGACTATTATTTTGCAGACAATCAGATACATATTTGCGGACGGTACGGCAAGCGAAATCGAGGTTACGGACGAATTTTACACGCTATACGCCGAACCGGTGCAACAGGAAAAGCGTAACCATTGGAAAGAAAAGCGGCGGCATATCTTATTAGACTATCCGAACGAAAACGGGATAGACTTTGCAAGTCCTGCCGCCGATCTTCTTGCCGTTCTCATGCAGCGGAAGGACGAAAATCGAACATATTGCACTGTCCGCGTTGTCGGACGAGCAAAAGCGGCTTGCCAAGCGGTGTTATGCGACGGGAAGAGCAAAATCGCGCGAGACGAAAAAGTCGGGGAGGGAAAATGCGCGGAAAAGTTGATATAAGGGGAGACATATGGTATAATTAGATAAAATAATGCGCGCGAGGCGCGGTGAGAGAGGGCGCGAGGCGAAAAAGATCGTTCGTGAGAGAGGGCGCGAGGCGAAAAAGATCGTTCGTGAGAGAGGGCGAGAGGCGAAAAAAGATTGTCCGTGGCAGAGGGCGCGAAGGGAAAGACAGTCCGAGATAGGCGTTTTGGGGGAGGGAAATTGTCCGCAAGAGAGCATTCGGACGGAATCGAAAAATTGTACGTAAGAGAGTGTCCGATTGTAAGAAAAATTATCCGTAAGGCGCGGTGAGGGCGCAAGGCGGAGCAAAAGATAACAGCGCGGAGCGCGAGGGAGAATATTGTGGCAGCTGTCAATATCGTTTCGGTTTTGTGTTTGGTCTATATGATCGGGGTCGTCGTCTATTCGGCGGCGCCGTTTGTCAAGGCGAGCGGAAGGGGAGAGAGACTCAAATTGTTGAACGGGTTCAAAAAGGGCAAGGCGGCGTTGATCTATTTCGCGGCGCTGCCGCTCTATTTGCTGGCGCACGCGTACAACGGCGAGTCTGCCGCCGGGACGTTGTGGCTGGCAATCAAGTCGTGCGTCGACACCTTCATTCTCAAGTTTGACTATACGAGCGCGGCGGCGTTGATGGCGGACAATGTGTTTTATGCCGCTGTCGTCGAGATATGCTTTGTATTGGTCGTCGTCAACGCGGTCTTGTTCGCGGCGGCGCTGTTCGGGCAGAGGGTATATAATTTGGCGCTTGCGCGCAAGGCATGGAAGGCGCAAAAGCTGTATGTCATCGTCGGCTTCAACAAACACAACGTCGATATGCTCGCGTCCGTGCCCAATGATACTTGCGCCGTGCTTCTCGGCGACGGCTCCAAAGAGGCGCGCGACGCCGCATGTCTTGTCAAGCGTCCCACGCTTGCTTTCGACCTTGGCGGAGACATCGCCAAGCTGCTCGAGGACAAAATTTCCGATATCGCGCAAAAGAAGATTTACATCATCGTCAACACCGGCGACGATACGCACAACGTCATCATTTGCGAACAGCTTTCCGAGCTCATCGCGCGCATCAATTGCGCAAGACCCGATATCGAGACGGGAATCTTCGCGTACGTGCTGGGGCAGACGGAAAATCGCTCGACGTTCACGCATTTTTCCGAAAAGACGAACGGCAGACTGCGCTATGTCGACAAATATCAATTGGTCGCCGACCGCTTCCGCGCCCTTCACCCGTTGACGGAATTCATGACCGAACGCGAGATCGACTACGCTCATGCGACCGTTCGTCCCGAGGTAGACCTCGGCTTTGTGATGATCGGATTCGGCAAGACGAACAGGCGCATCTTCCTCAATTCGGTCGCCGACAACCAATATCTGACGAGGACAAAAAACGGCCTCGAGCAAAAGAGGGTCACCTATACCGTCTTTGACCGCGTCAACTCGCAAAACGACAAAAATCTCAACCACTCCTACTTCCGCTACCGCAATACGCTCGAGCTTGCAAAGGGGAGAGAGGACGAATATTTGCCGCTTCCGCCCGAGCCGGCGGTCACAAACTTCTTCAAACTCGACATCAACGAGGGCGAATTCTATTTCAGATTGCGCGAGGCGCTGCTCGAAAAAGAGGGCAGGACGGCGTATAACTACATCGTAATAGGC
>CABKMX010000242.1 GCA_902373595.1 uncultured Christensenellaceae bacterium | reverse complement strand
CCTCTCAAAGCGGCGAAACGTGCCGCGCCGCAAAGCGAGCGCGGAACAGAGAAGGCGCGGCGGTCAGTTGCCGTCGCTGAGTTGGAGCATGAACACGCCCTGCGCGCCCTGGCACAGCGGACACACCGACGGCGCCTGAGCCGAGGTCACTTCATAGCCGCAGTCGGCGCACTTCCATTTGACCGGCGCCGGCTTTTTGTACAACGTACCTTCGGACACCTGGCGGTACAGGTCCTCGAAGAGCATACGGTGGCAGTTTTCGACGCCCGCCACGTTGTCGAACAGCGCGGCGATGTCGTCAAAGCCCTCTTTGCGCGCCTGGGCGGCAAAGGCGGGATAGATCTCGTCCGCCTCTTTCGCCTCATCCTCGGCGGCGAAGCGCAGATTGTCGCAAAGGTCCCACTTCTCCTTGAAGGGGAAGTCAGCCGCGAGCTCGATCTTGTCGATGGGCTTTTTGTCCGCCGATTGGATGAACGAATAGAACATCCTCGCGTGGTTGAACTCGTTGTAGACGACCGTGTCGATTACGGACGCTAGATATTTGAGTCCCTGTTTGCGCGCGCCGTACTGCATAAACATATAGCGCGCCTTTGCCATACACTCGCCGGCATAAGCTCGCGCGAGATTTTCGAAAGTCTTTGAATTTTTGAGTTGCATGGTTACCTCCGCAGACAATTGTTGACATTGCGGAGCAAAATAATCGCCCCGGGCGGAAGTTTATCCGCGAGACGATATTCAAAACCAGGAGATGACAAGAGGGCGGATATGTTGTACAATAATACTAGCATCTGCAGGAGGGGGATACCATGTTCCGCTTGCTCGCGCAAAAACAATTTTTTGGTGTATGTGTCGATTAAAGCAAGATTATGACATGCGCTTACCGCCAAAAAAGCGCGCATTTTGCGCACCTCATGGAGGCAGCATAGTAGGATATAATTGCTCTATCTGCATTTCTAAAATTGAAAAAGCGCGCGTCTCGCGCGCTTCAATATCCAAACTTTCTCTTCGAATTGACAATGCGGATAAAAGACAATTTCATCAAACAATAAGCGCGCGTCTCGCGCGCTTCAATATTCAAACTCTCTCTTCGAATAGACTATGTGGATAAAAGACAATTTCATCAAACAATAAGCGCGCGTCTCGCGCGCTTCGATATCCAAACTTTCTCTCCGAATTGAGCGCGGAGAGTGGTGCAGATTTGCGCCGCACGGGTTGCGAGGCGGCGACCCAGTGTACTGGAGGTACACGGTCAGCCGACGAGACGTTCCGCGCGGCGCAAAGGTGCGCTGTTATGTGCGCTCAAGTATTAATTTTTGTTACTATGCAAAGGCGCCGGGATGCGTCCGCCGCGATGTATAAAGACGGACGGATCGCTACGATTGACCGGCATGATCGGCGCTTCGCCGAGCAGCCCTCCGAACACGGCTGTTTCGCCCTCTTTTTTGCCCCAGACGGGGATGACGCGCACGGCGGTGGTCTTGGTGTTGACGACGCCGATCGCGATCTCGTCCGCGATGATTGCGGAGATGATCTCTTCGGACACGTCGCCGGGGATCGCGATCATGTCGAGTCCGACCGAGCAGACGGCGGTCATCGCTTCGAGTTTTTCGATGGTGAGGACGCCCTTGCTTGCGGCGGCGATCATGCCTGCGTCTTCGGAGACGGGGATGAACGCGCCGGACAGTCCGCCGACGTGGCTGCTTGCCATGATGCCGCCCTTTTTGACGGCGTCGTTGAGCATAGCGAGCGCGGCAGTGGTACCGCATGCGCCGACGCTTTCGAGCCCGATCTCTTCGAGGATATGCGCGACCGAGTCGCCGACCGCCGGGGTCGGGGCGAGCGACAGGTCGACGATGCCGCAGCTGACGCCGAGGCGTTTTGCGGCTTCTGCGGCGACCAATTGCCCGACGCGGGTGATTTTGAACGCGGTCTGTTTGATGACCTCGGCGACTTGGGTGAGGTCGCCCTTGACCTCTTCGAGCGCGACTTTGACGACTCCGGGACCGGAGACGCCGACGTTGACGACGCTGTCGTCTTCGCC
>CABKMX010000241.1 GCA_902373595.1 uncultured Christensenellaceae bacterium | reverse complement strand
GCGTCGAGGTGGGTGAACGTCGTCGCAGGCGCGGGGTCGGTCAAGTCGTCCGCAGGGACGTAGACCGCCTGCACCGATGTGACCGAGCCGTCCTTTGTCGAGGTGATGCGCTCTTGCAATTCGCCCATCTCCGCCGCCAAAGTGGGTTGATAGCCGACCGCCGAGGGCATGTGCCCGAGGAGCGTCGACACCTCGCTGCCCGCCTGCACGAAGCGGAAGATGTTGTCAATGAAAAGCAGCACGTCCTTGTGGCGCACGTCGCGGAAATATTCCGCCATCGTCAATCCCGAAAGCGCGACGCGCATGCGCACGCCGGGCGATTCGTTCATCTGACCGAACACGAGCGCGGTCTTGGACGCGACGCCGCTCTCGTTCATCTCGCTCCAAAGTTCGTTGCCCTCGCGGCTGCGCTCGCCTACGCCGGTGAACACCGAGTAGCCGCCGTGGTTTGTCGCGACGTTGTGGATGAGCTCTTGGATGAGGACCGTCTTGCCTACGCCCGCGCCGCCGAACAGACCAATCTTGCCTCCCTTTGAATAGGGCTCGAGCAAGTCGATCGCCTTGATGCCCGTCTCCAAGATCTCGACGGACGGGATCAATTCTTCAAAAGTCGGCGCGTCGCGATAGATGCTCTTGTGCTCGACGTCGTCCAGCCTTTCGCCGCCGTCGATGGGCTCGCCGAGCACGTTGAACATGCGCCCGAGCGTAGCCTCGCCGACGGGCACTTCGATGCTCTTGCCGGGCGCCTCCGCCCTCATGCCTCTCGCCAGCCCTTCGCTGCCCGACAGCATGATGCAGCGCACGGTGTGCGCGTCGAGGTGCTGGGACACTTCCATCACCTTCTTTTTGCCCACGCCGCGGACGATCAGCGCCTCCTTGATCTTGGGAAGCGCGTCCTCGAACAACACGTCGATGACAGGTCCGGATATCCTTGTGATGATGCCTTCTTTCATGATTTGGCTCCGTTGTTTCTCATTGACTTGGCGCCCGACGAGATCTCGGTGATCTCTTGGGTTATCGCCGCCTGGCGCAGTCGGTTGAACTCGAGCGACAGATCGGAAAGGATCTCTTCGGCGTTCTTGTCCGCGCCGCTCATCGCGATCATGCGCGCGTTTTGCTCGCTGCAATAGCTGTCGACGAGCGCGCTGTACACGAACCCCGCAACAAAGCTGTGCATCGCCCTCGCCAAGATCTCGGCGACGGGCTGTTCATACTCGTACGACAGATTTTCGCCCTCATGCTTTTTGATGAATTTTTCGCGGTCGAGCGGCAGCAATTTTGCGGTGCTGACCACCTCTACGCCTCCGCGGAAGTCGGTGTAGATGAGGTCGACGCGGCTGAGCTTGCGCGTCTTGTAGAGCTCGATCATAAGCTCGCATATCTCGCGTGCGCGGTGCAGCGTCGGGTCCTGCGCGGTGTAGTCAAAACCCGGCTCGACCGTGATGCCGTGATGGACGAAAAACTGTCTGCCATACTCTCCTACGACATACAATTTTGCGTCCCTGTGTTCGTTATACAGCTCTTGTGCCTTTTTGAGCACGTTCTGGTTGTACGCGCCGGCAAGCCCTTTGTCAGCGGTGATGACGAACAGTCCGCGCGTGCCCTCGTCCTCGTGCCCGTCGCCGAAATAGAGGCTTTGAGTGTCCTCGTCGGTGACTGCGAACATGCGGTCGATCTCCGTCTTGAGCGCGGTGAAATAGGGTCTCGTCCTCTCGAGATCCGCCCTCGCCTTGCGCACCTTGGTCGACGCGATCAAATACATCGCGTTGGTGATTTTGCGCGTATCGCGCACGCTTTGGATGCGATGTCTGATCTCGTTGATCGTGCTCATGCGTCTGCCCTTTCCTCTTCGCGGAATTTGAGCGCGACGTCCGCGATCGCCGTCTTCGCCTCGTCAGGCAGCTGTCCCGACGACGCGATCTCCGCGCATTGCAACGGACATTGCGCGTTGACATACTCTATCAATTTGCGCGCGTAGTCGTATTGTTTTTCGAGCGCTATCCCCGTCATTGCGCCCGACGTTGCGGCAATCAGCAAAATCACCTCGTCAAGCTGCGA
>CABKMX010000240.1 GCA_902373595.1 uncultured Christensenellaceae bacterium | reverse complement strand
CCGATGGCGAACGACAACAAGGAGCTCGGCAGATTCCAGCTTGACGGCATCGCGCCCGCTCCGAGAGGCATCCCGCAGATCGAGGTCACTTTCGACATCGACGCCAACGGCATCGTCAACGTCAAGGCGATCGACAAGGGCACCGGCAAGACGCAGAGCGTGACGATCACCTCGTCTACCAACCTGTCCGACGACGACATCGACAGAGCGGTCAAAGAGGCGGAAAAGTACGCCGAAGAGGACAAAAAGCGCAAGGAGCTCGTCGACGCAAAGAACGACGCCGATCAGATGATCTTCGCGACCGAAAAGGCGATGAACGAGAGCGCAGACAAGCTGTCCGAAGAGGACAAGGAGACGCTCAAGAAGTCCGTCGAAAAGGCAAAAGAGGACCTCAAGACCGCCGACACCGCCGAAAAGGCGAGGGCAATCATCGAAGAGATGACCAAGGCGAACGGACCCATCTTCACCAAGCTCTATCAGGCGGCGCAGCAAGAGGCGCAGCAACAGCAGGGCAACGCGCAGGACGGCGGCTCCAACCCCGATGACGTGATCATCGACAACGACAACCCCGACAATAAGTAATGAGGAGATCGGGATCGCGCGGCGCTTCGCGCGATCCCGCATCGAAAAATGGCAAAAGATCTGTATCAAATCCTCGGAGTCGACAAGAACGCCGACGACGAGACGATAAAAAAGGCGTACCGCAAACTCGCGCTCAAATATCACCCCGATCGCTACGCGACCGCGACGGACGCCGAAAAGAAAGAGGCGGAGGAAAAGTTCAAGGAGATCAACCACGCCTACGAAGTGCTGTCCGACAAGACCAAGCGCGGCAATTACGACGCGTACGGCGATGAGAACGGACCGCAATTCGGCGGCGGAGGCGGTTCCGGCTTTTCGGGCTTCTCGGGAGCGGGCGGCTTCGACGACATCCTCAACTCCTTCTTCGGCGGATTCGGCGGCCGCAGCCGCAGCGCAAACCCCAATGCGCCCGTCGACGGCGAGGACATCACCGTCAGGCTCAACCTCACCTTCGAAGAGGCGTATTTCGGCGTCGAAAAGCAGATCAACGTCGTGCGCAGCGAGGAGTGTCCCGACTGTCACGGTAGCGGCGCGCGCGACGCGTCGTCCGTCCATACCTGCCCCTATTGCCACGGCACCGGCTATGTCACGCAGCGCCAGCAGACGCTGTTCGGCGTGCAGACGGTGCGCACCGTGTGCTCCAATTGCGGAGGCAAGGGCAAGGTCGTCGGCGACAAGTGCCGCACTTGCAAGGGCAACGGCTATGTCCGCCGCAACGCGACCGTCAAGGTCAAGATCCCGGCGGGCGTCGATTCGGGCGTCAACATCACCGTCCGCAACGAGGGCAACGCGGGGCGCAACGGCGGCATGAAGGGCAACCTCGTCCTCGTCGTCTACGTCGCCGAAAGTCCGCGCTACAAGCGCATGGGTTACGACCTGTATATGACCCTGCCGATAGGCTTTTACAGCGCCGCGGTCGGCTGCAAGATCGAGGTGGACACGATGAAGGGCAAGGCGGTGTGCAACATCCCCGAGGCGACTCAATCGGGCACCAAGATTCGCATCAAGGGCTACGGCGTCAAGATGCTCAATCGCGACGGCTACGGCGACCTCTACATCACCGTCAAGGTCGAGACGCCAAAAGGGCTCAACCGCAAGCAGCAGCAATTGCTTGCCGACTTCGAGGCGAGCCTGTCCGAAGGGCAGTACCCGCAAGTCAAGAAGTACAACAGCGGCAAGTGAGCGGCAAGACAAAAAAATTACGCGCGGCGAAAGCTGCGCATTTTTTTGCGCAAAAACGGCGTTGCGCCGCATCGACAAAAATCGGAGTATACTCCGACAAACTGCCAAAATTTTGCATAAAATCGGAATATACTCCGATAAAGTTGTTGATTTTGGCATCCGAAAGGGATATAATTGACTCAAGGAGGCGAGATATGATAGAACGTCCGCTTTATATGAACAAGATCGAACCGTTCATCGACATGCCGGTCGCGAAGATACTGACAGGCATACGAAGGTCGGGTAAATCCACGATCTTGGAAATGGTCA
>CABKMX010000239.1 GCA_902373595.1 uncultured Christensenellaceae bacterium | reverse complement strand
CGGCGTTTTTGCATGCTCAAAGGAAAAGAATCGCAATCAACTTTGGCAAAATGACGCAAAAAACAATCAAGACAAGCGCATAGATTGCAAGCAATATCCCTGTTTTGATCAATGCGTCGGCGAGCGGTTTGCGGCAGGTCATCGCGGCGTTTTTGGCAAGTCTGCATCCCGATGTGGCGCCGATTGTACACGCGATAAGAAATATTGCCGCGGCCGCGACAGGTATACAAAACAAGATCAGCGATACAATCCCCGTCGCGAGCGCCGTATTGCACGAGCCGACCGCGAGCATGCCGAAACGGTAGCCGAGATAGACCGACCACAGTGCGGACAGCGCGGCGAGTTGCCGTTTGAATGCGGTCAGATATGCAAGCGCCGCGCCGATTACCCCAAGTGCGAGGCATTTGAAAAAAGCTCCGGACGCGGAATATTCGCCTAATTTGAGCGCCTCGAGCAGATTGAGCGCGGAATAGTCTTCAATCTTGACCGCGACCGCGACGCCTATTGCCGTGCCGACGACAAAGCATGCGGAAGCGATCAACAGAGACCTCGAATTCGTCGCAATCAAGTCGCGCGCGCAATTGGATGCGTATCGCATGTCAAGTTTGAATTTCATACAAATAATCTATGTTCGAGCGGCGGCGATATGCGTAATTTTGACATAATTCGATATGCCGCCGACGTCGGGTTTACATGGAGGGGAATGAATGAAGGTTGCGCGAGTGCATAAAATTATGCGAAAGAGACAAATTATGCGCATACCGATGTATGCAAACCGGCGAGCTCGCCAAGAGATAGCACGTTTTTTCGCGTAAATAGCTTTGGATGCGAATTTGTCTTGAAACAAAGGCAAAGCGGTGATATAATGTAAATATGAAGACAGTCTATTTGCTTGTAATCGACGCATTCGGCGTCGGAGGCGCTCCCGACGCCGCCGCTTACGGCGACGAAGGCAGCAATACCTATCGCGCCGTAGCGCCCTATCTCAACACCTATTTTCTCGACAAGATGGGGCTGAAGCTCGCCGCCGGAGAAAACTATGACGGCGGTCTTGTCGGCATGTGCGGCAGAATGACCGAAAAGTCTAAGGGCAAAGACACCAACACCGGACACTATGAACTTGCCGGGCTGGTCGTCGAAACGCCTTGGAAGACCTATCCGAACGGCTTCCCCGACGATGTGATAAAATCGCTTTGCGATGCGTGGGGAGTCAGTGGGGTGCTCGGCAATTGCGCCGAGAGCGGAACGGAGATTATAAAGAGGCTCGGTGACGAGATGACTTCTACGGGCAAGCCGATTGTATATACGTCTGCGGACAGCGTACTTCAAATTGCCTGCAATGTCGACGTCGTTCCGCTCGAGAAGCTGTATGAGTATTGCGAAAAGGCGCGGAGCATTATGACAGGCGAGCACAATGTGGGCAGAATCATCGCGCGGCCGTTCCTGCCGGACGGAAAGGGCGGTTACTATCGCACCGAGGACAGAAAAGACTACGGCGTCGCGCCGTTCGGAAAGACATTGCTCGACATACTTTGCGAACATGGGAAAGAGGTGGCGGCAGTCGGCAAAATCAACGACATTTTTTGCGGCAGAGGCGTCACGATGAACTTGGGCGGACACACAAACGAAGAGGTGTGGGAGAGGGTACTCGGCTATCGCGAACAGCGAGACGGGCTCGTCTTTGCCAACTTTGTCGAGACGGACATGCTTTACGGCCATCGCAACGATGTAAAAGGATATGCCGACTGTCTCAACGCATTTGACGAACGTCTTGGCGAATTGATAGGCAGACTTGATTATGAGGACGTCATCATCGTCACCGCCGATCACGGCTGCGACCCCTCGACGCCGAGCACCGATCACTCTCGAGAGGCAGTTCCGCTCCTTGTCTATGGCAGTAGGGTGGAGCCGGGATATATAGGCGAACTTCACGGTTTTGACCATGTCGCGAGGCTTGTGCTCAATATTTTGGGCGAAAAGGGCGCGACTTTCAATTGAAAACAGTCAGAATTTTGTATGTATAAATATTCATAGTTATTCATATGAGACTATTCTTTTATATAATTTAATTTCTATAATGT
>CABKMX010000238.1 GCA_902373595.1 uncultured Christensenellaceae bacterium | reverse complement strand
CGGTAAGAGAATTCGCGCTGCCGGTCATCTTCGGTTTGTTTGCGGGCTTCTATTCGTCCGTGTTCATCTCGCCGGCGTTGTACGCGTTGATGAAGAACGCTTCCGACAAGCGCAAGGCAAAGAAACGTGCTTCCGGCACATTTGTCGGTCAAAAATCTCAAGCCCAAAAAGGCTGACATCAAACAAGGGCTGCTGCGGCAGCCCTTTTGCTTTTATGGACGCAACTTCGCTCGCAAGACAACTGAATATACATCCGCTCGTCGCAGGGCTTCTCATCAAGAGAGGGATATGCGACGAGGCGTCCGCACGCGCGTTTTTGCACCCGTCGCCGGACGCGCTTACGCCGCTCGATAGATATGACGGCATTGATGAAATCGCCGACAGGCTGGAGCGCGCAATCGCTGAGGGGGAGGGAATCGTCATCTTCGGCGACTACGATTGCGACGGCATTTGCGCCACGTCCATACTTTTGCTCTATCTCAAGTCGAGAGGCGCGGACGTCGAATTTTTCATTCCCGACCGCCGCGAGGACGGCTACGGCATCACCAAATCCGCGCTCGAAAAGGTAGCTGATGAGAGCGACGCGCATCTTTTGATCAGCGTGGACTGCGGCATCACCGCGGTCGACGAGGTCGAGTATGCGCAGGACGAACTCGGTTTTGAGGTGTTGATCACCGACCACCATCAGCCGGGCGAAAGACTGCCCGATTGCCCCGTATTCAATCCCCATCTCCCGCAGCGCGAGGACGCGTTCAAGCCGCTTTGCGGCGCAGGCGTCGCGCTACGGCTCGTCGAGAGGATGAGCGGCTTGCAGGCGAGCAAAAAGTATTACGATCTCGCCGCGCTCGCGACGGTCGCCGACGTCGTTCCGCTCGTCGGGGACAACCGCGTGATTGCCTATTACGGGCTCATTCTCATCAATGCGCGCTATCGCAAAGGACTGACCATGCTCGCCGAAAATTGCATCAAGGGCAAGGTCGGCTCATACGACATCGCCTTCCGCCTCGCGCCGCGTATCAACGCGATGGGCAGGGTGAAAAACGCACGCGACGTCATTGAACTGTTCACCGAGACGGACTCGTTCTTGCTCGGAGAATTGGTCAAGGAGATAGAGGCGGCGAACGCCTATCGTCAGCAACTGACCGACGACCTCACCGACGACTGTTTGGACAAACTCAAAAAGTACGACTTTTCGCAGGCAAACGTCATCGTGGAATACGGACTTTGGGACGAGGGTGTGCTCGGGATAGCCGCGGCGCGCATAGTGGGCAAGTTCAATCGTCCGACGATATTGCTCACCCGTTCGGGCGGCAAGCTCAAGGGGTCGGGACGGAGCATACCGGGCGTCGATATACTCGACTGCGTGCGCGCGTGCTCGCGCTGGCTCGAAGGCTTCGGCGGACATGCCGCCGCGTGCGGTCTTTCGATGAAGGAGGAAGACCTTCGGTCGTTCCGCATTGCAATCAACGAATATGCCGCGTCAAAGTACGGTAAAGAGGCGTTCGCCGTCCGCGACGACGTCGACGCGGTCATTGAGGGCAGCGTCACCCCGGCAATCGCCGAGCAGATAGATATGCTCGCGCCGTTCGGAGAGGGAAATCCGGCGCCGGTGTTCGCTATCGACTGCAAAGAGGGCGGTTTTGTCCCCATCGGCGACGGCTCTCATCTCAAGGGGAAGCTGCACGGCATGGAGACTCTCGACTTCTTCGCCGCCGACGATTTGGGCTATCTCAATTCCGCCGCGTCCAAGCGTCTTGTCGTCGACATTCAGACGAGCGAATTCAACAACATCAAGCGCGCCGAGGCGATTGTCCGCAAGGTGCTTCCGCGCGAATTGCCGTCGCGGACGGAGTGCATGTCATATCTGTTGCGCCGCTCCGCGCACGACGACGGGAAGGACGACGCGGCATTCGTAAAGTGGGACGGCGAGATTGACGCGACGGGGATAGGGACGGTGTATATCGCTTTCGATCCGCAAAAAGGCGAGGAATTTGCAAACGAACGCGGCTTGACGGCGTACTTCGGCGAGCCGCCGACATATATGCCCGAGGACGCGGTCGTCATCTGTCCGCGCAAGCCGC
>CABKMX010000237.1 GCA_902373595.1 uncultured Christensenellaceae bacterium | reverse complement strand
GTCGGGAGTGTTGCCGAGTTCGCTCATCGCGTACAATATGCGGCGTTGGACGGGCTTGAGTCCGTCCTCAACGCGCGGCAGAGCTCTGTCAAGGATGACATGCTCGGAATACGGCATCATCGACGCATGCATTATGTCTTCGATGCTGTCTTCGATTATGATCGATTTGTCCTCGAATTTTTCCTCTTTTTTTGCCATGTCAGTCCTTCAGCTCCTTGAACCCGTCCACCTTGTTGAAGTTGGCGTTTTCATAGATATACTCACGTCTTGCCTCGACATTGTCGCCCATTAGGACAGCAATGCGGCTCTCGGCTTCGGACGCGTCCTCAATCGTCACGCGCATCAGCGTGCGCTTTGACGGATCCATGGTCGTCTCCCAAAGCTGTTCGGGATTCATCTCACCGAGACCCTTGTATCTCTGCAGCGTATAGCCGCGAGCGGCGCTCTCGAGCATCGTCTTGAGTTCGGCGTCGTCATACGCGTAGCGCGTGCCGTTCCTGTCGCTTATGCGGTACAGCGGCGGCATGCCGATATAGACGTGCCCGTCCATAATCAACTCTTTCATGTAGCGATAGAAGAACGTAAGCAGAATCGCACGGATATGCGCGCCGTCCTGGTCCGCGTCTGCAAGAATAATCACTTTGTTGTATTTGAGATTTTCGACGTTGAAATCGCGTCCGAGCCCGGCTCCGAGCGCATTGATGATTGACGCCATCTCTTCGTTGTCGAGAATTTGATTGATACGTTTCTTTTCGGCGTTGAGCGGCTTGCCTTTGAGCGGCAAAATCGCCTGGAATCGCCTGTCGCGCCCCTGCTTTGCACTGCCGCCCGCAGAGTCGCCCTCAACGATGAACAATTCGTTGAACTCCGGCTTCCTTCCGGTGCAATTGGACAGCTTTCCGACAAGTGCGCTCGAAGTCATCTTGTTGAGACGGCGCATAGTCTCCTTGTCGTTGGAGGTCTTGAGCCTGACCGCTGCCGCCTGCTGCGCCTTGGTGAAAATGGCGTCAATCGTCTCTTTTTTTGCCTTGTTGAGCCAATCTCCGAGCAGATCGACGAGCGCGTTCTCGACAGCCGGTCTGACCTCGGGGTTGCCGAGTTTAGTCTTCGTCTGTCCTTCGAATTGAACTTCGCGCAACTTGATTGCAAGCACCGCGGTCATACCCTCGCGATAGTCTTCGCCGAGAAGATTCGCCTGCTTGTCCTTGAGTATGTTGTGCGACCTCGCGTATTCGTTGAAAGCCTTGGTATAGCCCGACTTGAAGCCCGCTTCGTGCGTTCCGCCCTCGGTGGTCGGAATGTTGTTGACAAAGCTGAACACGCTCTCGGCGTAGTCCTCGGTATGAATGACGGCGAGCATCATCTCGAGATCGTCCGTCTTTCTTTCCACATAGATGGGGTCGGGATAGATTGCCGTCTTGCCGCCCTCGGCGACGTTGCCGAGCACAAAGTCGCGCAGACCGCCCTCGAAGTGATAGGCGACGGAAAGCGGCTCGCCGCTGTCGTTCGTCGAGCGAAGATCGGTGACGGAGACATGCAGATTGCTGTTGAGATAGGCGAGCTCGCGGCACCTGCGCGCGATGGTGTCGAACGAGAACTTCTCCTCGTTGAACACCCTCGAATCGGGCAAAAACGTGACCAGCGTACCGCACGCCTTCTTGTCGCACGGCGCGGAGGTCATCTCACCCTTCTTTATGCCGCTTTTGATTTCGCCGTTGATCTCGGGCGAATAGAATTCCTGCGTATATTCGACGCCCTTTTTGTAAACCTTGACCGTCAGCCATTCGGACAGCGCGTTCGCGACGCTCGCGCCCACGCCGTGCAGACCGCCCGACGTCTTGTATTCCGTGTTGTCGAATTTGCCGCCGGCGTGCAACTTGGTGAACACCATTTCGACGCCGGTGATGCCGTATTGAGTGTTAATGTCGACGGGAATGCCTCTGCCGTCGTCCTTTACGCTCACGCTGTTGTCGGGATAAATCGTGATATCGATATGCGAACCGTGCCCGTTGGTGATCTCGTCGATACTGTTGTCGATGATCTCCCACAGGATATGATGCATGCCCCTGTTACCCGTGCCGCCGATATACATACCGG
>CABKMX010000236.1 GCA_902373595.1 uncultured Christensenellaceae bacterium | reverse complement strand
ACAGGTGCATCATGATCACCTATGGCTCGTACATGAAAAAAGAGGCGAGCATCACCGCTTCGGCGCGTCAAATCTCCATTTGCGACACGCTGTTCGCGATTGTCGCGGCGTTGATCATCATTCCGTCGATATACGCTTTTTCCGCCAATCCCGACAGCGTTGCGTCTCAATCGGGACCGTCGTTGATGTTCGTTCAGCTTCCGGCGGTGTTCAACAACATTCCGGGTGGAAGATGGATAGGCGCGGTGTTCTTTGTGCTCGTATTCTTTGCGGCGTTGACGTCGTCGATATCGCTCGCCGAGGCAATTGTTTCGGTGTTGCGCGAAAATTGCAAACTCAAGAGATTGCCGGCATGCGCGATAGTGTTCGGCATAATGCTCGTGCTCGGCACATTGTCCTCGCTCGGCTTCGGACCGCTCGATATGATACAGATTGGAGGCAAGAATTTGCTCGACATCTTCGACTATGCGTCCAACAGCATCTTGATGCCGCTCGTCGCGATCGGCACCTGCGTCATCGCCGGCTACTTCTACGACCTCAACATCCTCAGCGACGAGATAGGCTTGCGCAAAAAGGGTTCGCGCATCTATTTCCGCATCATGATCAAGTTCGTCGCGCCGCTGTGCATGTTCGCGATCCTGATCAGCGGCATATTCCTGAACTTATGATTTTTCCTTCCCGTGTTCGTAAAGCGCAACAAATGAGGACGATTACAGCAAGGCGGAACAAACCTGAATACGGGCGGCGCGGCAAATGCGCCGCGGCGTGCGTCGTCGCGGTCGTCGTCCTCTTGTCGGCGCTATGCTTTGCGGCGTGCGACGATGTCGTTCCGATAGAGGACGTCGATTGGCGTTTCGCGATCCGACAGTCCGCGGGCGGGACGGTGACGCTCGTGTCTTCCGATATGAAACCTTTCTATCCCGACGCGCGGCAGGGAGAAGTCTCGATCGAAATAAGCGGTGGAGTGATAACCGTTTCGGACGATAGTGCGCGGACGCTCGCGCAAGGCGTGTACCGCCTTGAAGACAAAAACGGTATGCGCGCCGTCTACCTCTTCCGAAGCGGCGGCGTCGACTGGACCGCGGTCGTCTCCGTGACCAAGCATTGGGATATGCACGAAGGGACTCTGATCGTTTCGAACGGAGAGATAAGTTACACGTTTACGGCGGACGTCACGCGACTTTCGGATTGACACCGGATCTGCGCTTAGTTATAATTTCAATGTAATCGTACTGTATTCTGGAGGCGGTTATGTCGGAACAGATCAATATGTTCGAAAAAGAGAGCAATCAGCCGCTCGCGGCGCGGCTGAGACCTCGCAATTTGGATGAGTTCGTCGGGCAAAAGCACTTGCTCGGAGAGGGCAAGGTGCTGCGACGTCTCATCGAGAACGACAACATCGGCTCGATGATCTTTTGGGGACCGCCGGGGGTGGGCAAGACGACGCTCGCGCGAATCATCGCCAACATGACCAAGGCGCAATTCGTCGATTTTTCGGCGGTGACCGGCGGCATCAAGGAGATCAAGCAAGTGATGGAGCAGGCGGAGCGCAACCGCCGCTTCGGCGACCGTACGATCCTGTTCGTCGACGAAATTCATCGGTTCAACAAGGCGCAGCAAGACGCGTTTTTGCCATATGTGGAGAAGGGCAGCATAATTCTCATCGGCGCGACGACCGAAAACCCGTCGTTCGAGGTCAACGGCGCATTGCTTTCGCGGTGCAAGGTGTTCGTATTGCAGTCGCTGACCACGGACGAAATCATCGAATTGCTTCGCCATGCGCTCAAAGACGAGAGGGGCTTCGGCAATCAAGAGGTGGAGATTGACGACGATTGTTTGGCGACGATAGCGAGCTTTGCCAACGGCGACGCGCGCAATGCGCTGTCCACGCTAGAGATGGCGGTGCTCAACGGCGAGCTTGACGGCGAGAAGACACGCGTAACACGCGAGACGATTGAGCAATGCACGTCGAAGAAGTCGTTGCTCTATGACAAAAACGGCGAGGAGCACTACAACCTCATCTCGGCGTTGCACAAGTCGATGCGCAATTCCGATCCCGACGCTGCGGTCTATTGGCTGGCGCGAATGCTTGAGGCGGG
>CABKMX010000235.1 GCA_902373595.1 uncultured Christensenellaceae bacterium | reverse complement strand
TCGCATATGCGGTCACCTCGCCGACGCCTTTGAACAATCCGCTTGACAGATACTTGAAGATTGCCTCGGTCGACGTGGGCGGCAGCACCTTGACGGACGTCACCGAGAACTGCTCGCCGTAGCGGCTGTTCTTGACCCAATTGCCGTCCATCTCGAGCGTCTCGCCCTCTGTGATCGGCGGGAAGACCCCGACCGCGGTGAACGGCAGCACGTCCCCCTGCATGTAGAGGACGCAATAGCCGTTGTCGGCGTTCCTGAAAATGATCTCAAGCACTGTACCTTTCATCGTAGAACATTATAAAACAAAGCGGGCGCAGAGGCAATCGTTTTGAGACGCATCGTCATCTGCGCATTGAAAACGATTTCGGCACGGTTTCAAACAACCGCGTTTTATCGACACGGGTACCTAAATTTTCGGATATTCTGTGCGCGCGTGTTTTTCGAGCGAGTCGAGATATCTCGCGACATAGAACTTTGCCATCGCGAGGTTTTGTTCCGACCAATTGCCGCACTCGGACGGCTTTGCGCCGGGGATCTCCCCGTCGAAGCCGAGCACGAAGCGGCACATGTCCTCGACGAGCGGCAGCACGTCTTTTGCGGTCAAGTCGCCGAACATGAGCAGATAAAAGCCCGTCCTGCAACCCATCGGTCCGAAGTAGACGACGTCGTCTTTGCGCTCGCTGTTTCTCAAAAATGTCGCGCCGACGTGCTCGATCGTATGCAGCGCCGGCATGTCTATGACCGGCTCGCGGTTGGGCGCGACAAAGCGCAGATCGAACGTCGTGACGATCACGCCGTCGCGGCTGTCCTTCCTCGAGACATAAAGTCCCGGCAGCAATTTTTCGTGATCGATACAAAAACTCGCGATCTTTTCCATCACTCACCTCACGCGCTTTCGCGCACGATGATTATACCACATTTTTCCGCGCCGGCGCAACTTCGCACATACGTCAAAAAATTGTTGACTTTGGCGCGCGCATTATTTTATACTATTGAGGCAGGAAACCCTCGCGGGGAGTAGTCGGCGCTTTTGCGTAATTAGCCGCTAGCACGAAGGCTTCGCCTTCCGGTTTAATTTCAAATGACGAGACCGCGGATCGACAAAGTCGGTCTGCGGTTTTCAAAACTATAAGAGGAGTATCATATGGATTTCTTGATCGAAAGCATCGCCAATGTGTCGTGGCAGAACGTCGTCATGTGGGCTGTCGGCGCATTGTTGATCTTCCTTGCAATCAAGTTTGACATGGAGCCGTCGCTGCTGCTCCCGATGGGCTTCGGCGCGATTCTTGTCAATATCCCCCTTTCCAACGTCGTCAACGACGGCGAGACAGCGGGCATCATCGACTGGATGTTCGAGATCGGCATCGAGGCGTCGGAGGCGATGCCGATATTGCTGTTCATCGGCATAGGTGCGATGATAGACTTCGGTCCGTTGCTATCCAATCCAAAGCTGTTCTTGCTTGGCGGCGCGGCGCAGTTCGGCATCTTCATGACGCTACTTTTGGCGACTCTGTTCGGATTCGGGCTCAACGACGCGGCGTCCATCGCGATTATCGGCGCGGCAGACGGACCGACCTCGATTGTCGTCGCACAGGCGCTCGCCAGCAAGTACTTGGGGCCGATTACAATCGTTGCCTACTCGTACATGGCGCTCGTCCCAATCATACAGCCGGCGGTCGTCAAGCTGATGACGACCAAAAAGGAGCGTCTCATCCGCATGGAGTACAACTCCGCGCAGGTGTCGCGCACGACCAAGATTCTCTTCCCCATCGTCGTCACGGTGGTTGCCGGTTTGATTGCACCCAAGTCGCTGGCGTTGGTCGGCTTCCTGATGTTCGGCAACCTGTTGCGCGAGTGCGGCGTTTTGAGATTGATGTCCGAGACGGCGCAAAACATCCTCGCCAATCTGATCACGCTGCTTTTGGGCTTGACGATCGCGTCGCAGATGAGGGGCGAAGCCTTCCTGCAGCTTGAGACCTTGCTCATCCTCGCGCTCGGACTTTTGGCGTTCGTCTTCGACACCGCGGCGGGCGTCGGCTTTGCCAAGCTGATGAACCTGTTCTCCAAGAAGAAGCTCAACCCGATGATCGGCGCGGCAGGCCTTTCCGCCT
>CABKMX010000234.1 GCA_902373595.1 uncultured Christensenellaceae bacterium | reverse complement strand
CTCGTGCAACGCGTTCACGATGTCGCGCGACGTCGCCAATCCGCACTTCAATTGGATGAACGTCAAGGAACTGACCAAGGCGAGCAACTCTGCGACGCAATTCATCATGATGGGCGTCGGGCTAGCGTTCGGACTGGTCGCCGCGGCGCCTATGTTCGCGGTCGCGTTCGCCGGCGCGGCTTTGCCCGGATGGGCGGTGCATCTGATCGCGTGGGGAGCGATGGCGCTGTCCTGCCTCTCGGCTTACCCCATTTTGAGGTTGACCGCCCTCAAAGGTATCGAAGAAAAATATGCCCGGATCGAGGGCTGACGACATTGACATACAAGGAGAGAAAATATGCTTGAGATCAAGGACGGAAAACTGTTCAAAGACGGCAAAGAGCACCACATCCGCTCGGGCGCGGTGCACTACTTCCGCACTCTGCCCGAGTATTGGCTCGACAGATTGCAAAAGCTCAAGGCGGCGGGGCTGAACACCGTCGAGACTTACACTTGCTGGAATCTGCACGAGCCGCAAAAGGGCAAGTTCGACTTTGAGGGACGGCTGGACATCTGCCGCTTTATCGAGACCGCGGCGAGCCTCGGACTGGACGTCATTTTGCGCCCCGGTCCGTACATCTGCGCGGAGTGGGACCTCGGCGGTCTGCCCGCGTGGCTGCTCAAGGACGGCACGATCCGCCTGCGCTGCAACGACCCCGTCTTTGTCGCCCATGAGCGCGACTACCTCAAAGAACTCTTTGCGAGAGTGGGCAAGTACCTCGCCTGCAACGGAGGCAACATCGTCGCCGTGCAGATAGAGAACGAATACGGCAGCTTTGCCAACGACAAGGACTACCTCAGAGCGGTCGAGGGCATCTTCGACGAGTGCGGCGTCAACGTGCTGCGCTTCACCTCGGACGGTCCCTGCGGCTGGATGCTGTCGGGCGGCACGCTGCCCGGAGTGTGGAAGACGCTCAACTTCGGTTCGGGCGGCAGCCACGCGTTCGGCTCGCTCGAGCGCTTCAAGGAAAAGGCGCCGAAGATGTGCATGGAGTTTTGGTGCGGCTGGTTCGACCATTGGGGCTTCGTCCACCACAGACAGAACATCAAGCTGGTCGGCGAGATCTCGCACATGCTCGCAAACGACATCAACTTCAACATCTATATGTTCCACGGCGGCACCAACTTCGGCTTCACCGCAGGCGCGAATCACTTCAAAAAATATCAGCCGACCGTCACGAGTTACGACTACGGCGCGCTGCTGACCGAGTGGGGCGACTATACGCCCAACTACCACGCGGTGCGCAAGATGATCTTCGACCACCTGCACGAGACCCCTCCGCCACTGCCGCCGCGCCCGACGCTGCAAAACGTTGGCACCGTGCAATTGACAGAGAGGGGATCGCTGTGGGACAACCTCGGCGCGCTGGGCACCGTCCACCGCAGCCCTATGCCCGAACCGATGGAACACTACGGACAAAACTCGGGGATGATCCTCTATTCGGTCGTCGTCGAGGGCAAGTATGAGCGTTCGTTCGTCACGTTCGACGAATTGCGCGACCGCGGCTATCTGTTCGTCGACGGCAAGCACGTCAAGACGTTCGATTATCGCAAAAAAGACTTCGTCAGCCGCATGTACGGCAAGCCGACCGCGATCGTCGAGCCGTTCGACGGCAAAAAACGGTTCGACCTGCTCGTCGACGTGATGGGACACACCAACTACGGCGAACACATCAAGGACCGCAAGGGCATCTCGGGCATGCGCATCATCAATCAGCACGTCACCGGGTTCGAGGTGACGACGCTGCCGCTGGACGACGTGTCAAAGGTCGAGTATTCGGGCGGAGACAAGTATCCCGTCTTCCTGCGCGGCAAGTTCCGCGCGGACGGCAAAGGAGATTGCTTTGTGCAGATGAAGGGCTTCGGCAAGGGCGTCGTCTGGGTCAACGGCTTCAACCTCGGCAGGTATTGGAGCATAGGACCGCAAAAGGCGCTGTATCTGCCGGGCAGCCTGCTCAAAGGCGAAAACGAGATCGTCATCATGGAGCTGGAAAAGGCGAAGGGCAGCGTGGACATCACCGACAAGCCCAAATTGAGCTGAAATCGCCTCGCAACGAAAGACAAAAAAGCGGACATGTATCCGC
>CABKMX010000233.1 GCA_902373595.1 uncultured Christensenellaceae bacterium | reverse complement strand
TCATGTCCGTCGCGAGCATGGGCGTCACCTCGGGCGCTTCCACCTCTTCGAGCGCCTCAAATTGCTCTTCGGGCGGCGCCTCCGGCGTGTTTTCCAACTTCTCCTCGATCTCTTTCAGGCGCTGTTCCGCCCTCGCGCGGCGACGCTCTTCCGCCCTGCGCTGCTTCTCTTCGAGCTTTTCTTTGCGCGCAAGCACGCGCTCCACCGTCTCCTTTTCCTTTTCGAGCTGTTTGCGCAATCTCTCCGCGTCCAGCCCCTCCTGCCGCGCCTGTATCTCCGCCATCTCCGTCTTGCGCTGTGCCGAAACCTCGCGCTCGGCAAGCAACACGCGGTCGATCGCCAAATTGATGCGGCGAAGCTCCGCCTTGGTGACCTTGGCGTCCGTTTGCTGGAACATGTTGCGGATCTCCGCAATGCCGAAGTCGGGCGGCAGCTCGTCGTCCTCGCCCTTTTCCTCTTCGTCCTCCTGCTCCTGCGGCTCTTCCGACTCCTCTTCGGGATGCTCCTCGTCCGGGACGGTCTCGGCGACCTCTTCCTGCACGGGCGGAACGTCCGTCTCCTTGGGCTGTTCCTCTTCCGCCGCCTGTTCCTCTTCCTTTTTGTCCGCCTTCTCGACCTCTTCCTTCTCCTTTTGCTCCTCTTCGGTCATGTTCGCCTCGTCGAAGAACGCCATGTCCTGCGCCTCGCCGTGGATGAGCCCCTCCATGATCATGTTGGACAGACACATCATGTCGCTGACCAAAGTGTCGACCTTTTCGTCGACGGGCATCTTCTTGATGTCGTTCTCGACTTGAAAGCCCATCTTTGTATAACTTTCGATGAACTGCCACAACACCAAAGCCTTTTTGAAGTCGGGGTTTTTGAGAATGACGTTGGTGCGCGTGATCGGCGGCCGCACGGGCGCGCTGTTGATCATTTGCTTGGCGAACGGCGACGACAAAAAGTCGCTGATGACGCGCTGCAACTTGGTCACGCGCTGCAATATCTCGACGTCGCGGCTCTGTTCCGCCTCTTGTTCGGGGTCGGTCGGCAGCGAGCCGACGATCTCGAAATTGCAAAACACGCGCGTCTTGCCCATGAAGAAGTTGCCCTTTGCGGTCAGCTCCAAAATGTGGTCGTTGACGTACGACATCTTGATCGCGTCGAGACGGCGCGTGACGAAATTGGACAAATTTTTGAGCAACGTGTAGATGAACCTGTTCTCGTAGACCTCGAAGCTCTCTTCCTTGGTCGTGTTGAGGATCTTGTTGGGGGTGACGTTGCCCTCTTTGTCGACCGCGGCGATCATGTTGGTGTGCTGCGCCAAATGCTTGATCGACTCGGTCGAGATCGCGCGCGCAAGCGAGATGTCGACGATGTCCTCTTCGACGACGATGAACTTGCGCGGATTGCGGACGATGTTGTCCAAATTGACGATGCAGGACTCGATCATCTCGATCCAATCCAGCTCGAAATGCTTTTTGCGGTCCTTGCGATTGAGCTTGAACTCGGGGCGCGACGCGCGCAGACGACGTCGAAAAGCGGCGTAAAAGTCCTCTGAACGCAGCATTGCGTTCACCTTGTCCGCATATTTTTCAAACTTCTCTCTGTCGTCCATTTTCCCTTATCCTGCCGATGTTTTACTCTTGCGGCGGCTCCTTTTTGCCGTCCTCTTTTTGCTCCGCCTCGGGCTGCACGGGCGCGGCTTGCGCGCCTGCATTTTGCGAAGCGAGATATTCCTCGATCGCGCGGCGCTTAATTTCCTCTTCGTCGAGAGCGGCGTTGCTTTGCGCCGCAGCCAAAGCCGCCTGCGCCTGTTCTTGCTGCTTTTTGAGCTTCGCCTCGACGACCATGCGGATGACCAAATATGCGTTGTAGACCAACAGCAAGATCAGCGGCAGCATGACCACGAGGAAGAAATGCGTAGGCTCTTGCAGCCAGCCGAGCGCGCTGCCGACGCCTGCAATCTTGGACGAATAGATGCCCTTGATGTCGCCGGCATAGATCGCGGTCGGCTCGACGCCCTCCGCCTCCGCGTCGCCCTTGGTGTAGAAGGTGCGCACGCCGCTGTCGCTCTCTTCGATGTCGACGATGCGGTGAGTGATGAACCCGCGCGCGCCGCCGACGTTGCCGACATAGGTGACGATGTCGCC
>CABKMX010000232.1 GCA_902373595.1 uncultured Christensenellaceae bacterium | reverse complement strand
CTTATGAAGAAGAAAATGATAGCCCTTTCGCTGGTTGCGGTGCTGTGCCTGACGGCGTGCGCCGCGGTGTTTGTCGGTTGCGACAACGAACAGCCTCGGGCGTATGTGTCTTTGGACATCAACCCGTCCGTCTCGCTGGTGCTTGCCGCAGACGGCACGGTCGAGAGCGCCGTCGCCGAAAACGACGACGCACGCGTTTTGCTCGTCGACGTGTCGCTCGAGGGCAAGACGCTTCAAGAGGCGGCGCAAATCGTCGCCGCGGCGTCCGTTGAGTGCGGCTTTTTGAGCGAGGACAACAGCGTCGTCGATGTGACCGTCGTCGCCGAGGACGGCAGCGTGGAGTACGAAGGATCGCTTTTGGGCGAATTGCAGCAGGCGTTCACCGCCGCTGTCGGCGAAGATTCGTTCGACGTGACCTTCAACAGCGAGGGTTCGTACACGCTCAACCGCATGCTCGAATACTACAAGGAGAAGTATCCAAACAACGCCGACGTACAGGCGATGACCCCGGCAAAGCTGGACATCGTGCTCAGCGTGACTCAAAAGGACGGTTCGATTTCCTTTGAGTCGGCGGCGGCGCTCGACATCTCGTCTTTGATTACGATGGCAGAGACGACCTACGCTCAGATTGAGCCGTACATGAACGCCGTCTACGAGGCGGCGGTCGCCGAGGCGGAATTGGTCTACGAGAACGCGAAGGCGGTCGCGGCGAGCGCGGTCTGGGCGGCGAAGTACACCGAGTTCATGCTCGATGACGTCACCGTCGATTGGAGCGGCGACTGGGGCGACATCGTCGGCGGCATCGTCGACGGAGCAGAGACGCTGATCACCGAAAACTACGGCTTGCAATACGCGGTCTACGATTCGCTCGCGATCACGCTCGACTATTTGCTTGACAAGTGCGTGCAACTGCAGGGATACGCAAACGCGGCGCTCGAAAAGGTCGACACCGCACGCCTCGCCGAACTCTTGGGCGTGGACGAGGCGGAACTCAAAGCCGCAATCGCGGACGAGAGCGGCAACATCACTCTCGAGGCGATTGACGCATACGTCGACAGGCTGGTCAAGAACGCCGCCGCGGACGTCAAAGAGCAATACGAGAGCAGCGACCTCAAAGCTTATCTCAACGGCTTGCAGGCAAGTGCGGAAGAGCAGGTCGAAAAGCTGCCCGAAGAGTATGCAGACGCGATCAATGCCGCGGCGGAAGCGTTTAAATACACCGGCGTCAAAATCGGCGAATTCTTCACCGATCTCAGCGAGCTGACCATCGAGGACATGCGCGGCGCGGTGACCAAACTCGAGGCAAAGCGCGACGCGGCGATGGCAGAGATAGAGGCGAATTTGACCGACGAACAGATGGCGGAGATAGACGCGGCGCTCGCCGATATGAACGAGTCGATCGCGTCCGCAGAGGCGAAACTCGCCGAGGTCAAGGCTGAGGCGAAGGCGGCTGCGGAGAGCGCGCTCAAACAGCTCAAAGAGGAGCTCGTCTCCGAGCACAAAGTGACCGTCACCGTACAATGACATAACGACTGCGGCATTTGCCGCAACTCATAACCAACCCCCTTTGAAAAGATCGCCGAGGTTTCTCGGCGGTCTTTTCGTTGACCTGTTGCGGCGAAACGGGTATAATGAGATTGCGGTCGGGAGTGCCGCAAGGAGAGGTATGCAAGACGAATTGAGGCAAAAGATCAAAGAGATCGTCACCGACGAAGAGGTCGCCAAGCAAGTTTTGATGACGCGCGAGTTGATGACGTGCTATCGCTGCGCGATCATGGAGGTGGAGACCAAGTTCCGCGTGCTGGACGAAAAGTTTTCGCTGCACGGCGAGCGCAACCCCATCGAGAGCATCAAGTCGAGGGTGAAATCCCCCGAGAGCATCGCCGAAAAATTGCGGCGCAAGGGGCTTGCGATGACCCCCGAGATTGTCGAGAGAGAGCTCAACGACGTCGCCGGAGTCAGGGTGATATGCTCGTTCGTCGACGACATCTACACCCTTGCCGATTGGCTGACGGGGCAGGATGACGTCACCCTTTTGCGCGTCAAGGACTACATCAAAAACCCCAAGCCAAACGGCTATCGCAGTCTGCATTTGATCATTGCGATTCCCATCTTCCTCGACGACTGCAAGCGCAACATGAAGGT
>CABKMX010000231.1 GCA_902373595.1 uncultured Christensenellaceae bacterium | reverse complement strand
CGTCCTACTTTTTGTCAAATCGCGCGATCACCGTCTGCATTTGCGGCATCGTGCTCGCAGTCGCACTCGTCTATGTCGCGATCGCCGGCTGGACTCTGTCTTTCGGCGACGTCGTCGGCTTGATAGGCGCGCTGTTGATGTCGTCGCTGTCCGCAAGCCTCGTCACGGGGCTCATCTCCAAGGCGGTCAAGACAAGCTCTCAACACGGCGCGCTCGTAGGTATCGTCAGCGCGGCGATAGGCTTCCTCATGGGCGCGTATATGCCCACGTCCATCTTCCCGACCGCGGTGCAATATGTGACGCTGTTCGTGCCGGGGACATACTCGGCGGCGCTCTTCCGCGAACTGTTCATGCGCGGCGCGATCGAGGACCTCGGCGGTCTGTCGGAGCAGGCGGCGGAGGCAATCGAGGAGGCGTACACCTTAAAATTGGACTTCTTCGGCAAGGAGATAGGTCCCAAAGAGATCGCGATCGTCTTTGCGGCGACGATAGCGCTGTTCGCATTGCTTTGGGCGTTCTGCGCAATCGTAGGCAAAAAGAGGGCGGCAAAGAAGAGCTGAACCGCATTCGCAAGACAAAAAGCCGCCGCTTGGCAGCGAGTTGGAAAGTAAATCAAAGCGCGCGAGATCCGCGCGCTTTGTCATTGTTCGAGATCGGAGACAAATCGGCTCGTTTACATCAACGTGCAAAGCAGACAGGACACCACCGCGCCCAAAAGAGTGCAGAACAGCGAGACGGGCAGCGCGTAGCGCAGCTTGCGCACCTTGGTCGTGGATACATAGACGGTGCAGACATAAAAGACGGTCTCGCTTGCGCCGACAATCACGCTGCCGCAGCGCGCGATGTAGCTGTCCGCGCCGTATTCGGCGATCAATTTTTCCAGCACCGCGAGCGAGCCGTTGCCGCTCAAAGGGCGGACGATGACCAGCTCGCAAAGTTGCTCGGGAATGCCCAAAAAGCGGAACAGCGGAGCGAGCAGATCGGTGAGCGCGGCGGACATGCCGCTGACCGAAAACAGCTCGGTCGCGATCAGCACCGCGCATATGTAGGGAAAGACGGACAGCACGAGTTTGACGCCCTCTCGTGCGCCCGTAACGAAGCTGTCATAGACGTTGACGCGGCAAAAGAAGCCTATCGCCAAAACGGCGATTATGAACACGGGCAGGAAAAATTCACTCAAAGCGCGCACCTTTGAGAGGAGCGGGCGGCGACGGCTTTTTGCGCGTCTTCTTTGCCGAGAGCGCTTTGACGATCGCCACCCCGACCACCGTCGCGACGCTCGTCGCCAAGAGCGACGGCAAGATGATGTCGCCGGGAGACGCCGAGCCCGCAGCCGCGCGAAGTCCGACCACCGTCGCGGGGATGAGCTGTATCGACGTCGCGTTGATCACGAGGAAGAGAATCATGTTGTCGGTCGCGCGAGGCGTGCCGTCCTGCATGCGCTCCATCGCCTTTATCCCGAGCGGCGTCGCCGCGCCGCCCATCCCCAAAAAGTTGGCGGTGAAGTTGAGGGTGATGAGGTCGAGCGTCTCGCCGTCCTCGCCCTTGAACAGCTTGCGCGTCAGCGGTGAGCACGCCTTGCCCAGAGCCTTGCTCATACCCGCCTTGTTCATGATGTCGAGGACGGACAGCCAGATCGCATAGATCGCGCAAAGTTTGAGCGAGAGCGCGATTGCGCCCGACGCGCCGTCTATCATCGCCGGGAACGCCTGCGACGGCGAGACAAAGATCGTCATCACGAGCGACGACGCGGTCATCACGAAAAATACGCCGTTCATACCGCTATTTTACTGCCGAGCAGTCCGCGATATGCGCCGCGTCGGGGCGAAAACGTTTTACAAATGCGCGCGGAAGATATATAATATATAAAATCGACATCAGCGTGCGCATATGCGCCGAGGAGGAGTTTATGGCTTCCAAATATTACATCACCACCGCGATCGCCTACGCGTCAGGCAAGCCGCATATCGGCAACACCTATGAGATTGTGCTCGCCGACGTGCTGGCGCGCTTCCGCCGCAAGCAGGGCTACGACGTCTTCTTTCAGACGGGTACGGACGAGCACGGCGAAAAAAATCAGCTCAAAGCGGAGGCGGCAGGCGTCACGCCGCAGCAGCTCGTCGACCGCAATTCCGCCGAGATCAAGCGCATTTGGGACCTGATGGGTACGTCCTACGACCGCTTCATCCGCACCACCGAGCCC
>CABKMX010000230.1 GCA_902373595.1 uncultured Christensenellaceae bacterium | reverse complement strand
TGTTTTGAGATAATTTAATCAAATCGTTTTGTCGATATCAAAATTTCACTTTCCCAAATTTCGCATCGATATTTGAGTGAATGGTCATTCAACCAATTTCTTCAATTGATTACTGCAAAGTTCTCCGGCAAAATACTCCAAAGTTCTCCAACAAAAATATCCAAAGTTCTCCAGCGCATAATGATATAATGTTAACATCTCCGATGTTTTGAGAGAAATCAGCGCGTTCCACCAAACAAAACTCAATAAGCCGCCACATTTTCAGCGACGGCTTAGTGCAACTAAGTGGTGTCATCTTCTCTTTTTCAGGTCGGCGCCTCCTTCATCCACTGTATTTATCAATTCGTCTATGGACGACACACCGTAGCCGTCCATCGGAAGGACGATGTTTTGCAAAAACTCGTCTCCGCTTGCGAATGGCTTTTCGGTTTTGATTTTTGTCATGTCGATCGGGTTATTTGCGGCAAACATGGTTTGCAGGCAATTCCCTATCATCAAAAAAAACGACGCAACTGCGTCGAATATACTTCAGGGAGCACGACGTGCTCCCTTTTAAGTTAACCGAGGCGATAGTTTAACCCCGCTGGTAAGCAGGTGGGTACGCTGTGTCGAAGTTCTGTAATCCTCAACGGGGAGGCACGCCATCCCTACGCCAACTCCGCGTTCCCGTATGATGTTCTGCGGTTACACGCATCGCCTTCGGTCAACTATATTATAGCGCATATCTCGCAAAAAGACAATACCTTTTGCAAAAATTTTACATTTCTTTTTGAACATCGTTGCGAAAAGGCGTATTTTGCTGAAAATACGCCTTTTGGAGTTGCTATGTTATGGACGTTTTTGATAATTTTTGATTATTTACGCCTCTTTTACCCCGCATTTCGCGTCACGTCGCCGCGTCAACTCACGGAGCTTTGCTCCCCTACTTGTCGTCACTCTTCCGCCGAGCCCTTCCCTTTCGGCGCGTCGGTCGCAGGCTGTTGCGCCGCTTCGCGCGTTTCGGTTTTTGGCTCTTCCGAATTGGTCGGCTCTGCAGGTTTAGCCTCTTCCGCGCTCTTATCTTTCGATTTCGGGACGTCTTGCGGCGATTGCCGCTGCGCCGCGTCGTCGGTTTGAACTGCCGCTTCGCCCTCGGACGCGTCGTCGCCCTTTTTCGCTTTTTTCTTGCGCGGTTCGGCGTGCTTTTTGGTGCCGCCGCCAAGCGTGGTATAGATTTCGTCTCGCGCCGAAAAGTCGAGGTCTCCCTTGCCTGCCGCCTCTTTCGCCTTTTGCTTGCGCGCGAGCTTCTCCTCTTTGGTCAGCATAAATTCCGCCCAACCGTCCGGCGAAGGTTCACTCTCGGCATAGCCGTCTATGATCGCGAGCATGCGCTCGACCTCTCTGTCTATCTCCGCGCAATCGACGTCGCCGCCCTTGGCGAGGGCGATTGCCGTCAAGCCGTAATATACGACGCCCATCGCGTGCTTTGACGTGTGTACGGTGGAGACCGCCTGGGCGACCGCGCGAGCCGCCGCGCACGCGACGGGGCTGTACGCCGCCCTTGCCGCGGAATGCGCTGCCAAGATTTTGACGCGCGCTTCGGGCATCTTGATCGTGCCATTTGCCCAAAGAGCGCCGGCTCCGTATGCGACGCGGACCTTATCGCTGCGCTTCTCTTCGGCGAGTTCGTACAATTTGACATACTTGCCTGCGATCGCGTAAGCCGCCGCCGCGGCGCCGCGCCTGCCGCACTTGGCGAACGCCTCGGCTATCTTCGCGACTCGCGGATCGGACGCGGAAAACAAGATCTTCTTTTTGGTCTTTTTCTCTTTCACAATTTTGCGCTGGCGCCTATCCTTGTCGCGCCCGCCTCGATGAATGCGCGCGCCGTCTCGGCGTCGCGAATGCCGCCTGCGGCTTTGATGCCGAGGCTGCCGCAATTTGCCTTGATGATCTCGACCGCGTGCAGCGTCGCGCCCGCCTTTGAAAAGCCCGTACTCGTCTTGACGATGTCCGCGCCCGAGCGCACGCATATCTTCGTCGCCTCGGCGATCTGCTCGTCGGTGAGCAGACACTCTTCGATGATGACTTTGAGCGTGACTCCGCAGGCGTGCTTGACCGCGGCGATATCCTTTGCGACATAGTCAAAGTCGCCGCCTTTGAGCGCGCCGACCGCCATCACCATATCGATCTCATCCGCGCCGTCCTCGACCGCCTTGGCAGCCTCGCAAGCCT
>CABKMX010000229.1 GCA_902373595.1 uncultured Christensenellaceae bacterium | reverse complement strand
ACACCGACGAGATCGTCTCTTCCGACGTCATCGGCATGAAGTACGGCTCGCTGTTCGACGCGACCCAGACCATGGTCAGCAAGATCGACGACGACACCTACCAAGTCCAGGTCGTCTCCTGGTACGACAACGAGAACTCCTACACCAGCCAAATGGTCAGGACGATCAAGTACTTCTCCGAATTGAAGTAACAACCGCTCAAGCCTCGCCTCGCGGCGGGGCTTTTGTCGTTTTTTTGGAGGTCTATCATGGCAAACAATTCCAACAAGAAGCAATCCAATTCCACCGGCAAGCGCGGCAGCGTCGTCAGCACCGGCAACATCATCAATCTGCTCGCGTGCATCGCAATCTGCGTCTCCGTCGTCGTCTATGTCGTCAACCTCATCGTCAACGCGGTCGACGGCTCGCTCGGCACGGTCGGCACCGTCCTGACCACGATCAAGGACATCTGCGTCGTCATCGCGCTCGGCTTCCCGACGTTGATGTATGCGCGCGGCAAGAAGCAATGGGTCAAACTCATCATCTATGTGCTTTTGGCGGTGTTCCTCGTGCTTGCGATCCTTGGCAACGTCCTTATTTGACCGCACATAACGGCACACCTTCGCCCCGTTCGGAACGTCTCGGCGGCTGACCGTGTACGATCAAGTACACTGGGTCGCCGCCTCGCAACCCGAACGGGGCGAATCTGCACCATTCTGTGCGGTCAAATTTTTTATAAGTGGTAGGGTATCGCACCGACAAATTGCCGACAGCAAAAACGCTGTCGGCATTTTTGTCGGTACTCGTAGTTGAGGCGAGCGTATTTTGCGCAGAGGGAAATGAAACTGTTACAAATTGTAACCGGTTGAAAATGCGCGCCGCGGCGGCAATGTGGCGAAGAACGCGCGCAAAGACATAGAAAGCCAACTCGGGGCGTCGGTCGTATCCCCTTTGAACGCAGGGGACAAGCCCGCGTTGGAGATCAAAGCCGACAAGAACGACAACAAGAACGACGACAAAAAGTGAGCGTACCGATTTTTTTCTTGCATGCGTTTGCGATTTGAGTTACAATAGCGGTATGGAAAACGTGATCGAGACAAAGAGGCTCGTCCTGCGCCCGTGGAGGGAAGAGGACGCGCCGTTTATGCATCAATGGCTTTGCCGCGACGACATCGCCAAGGCGTGCGGCGTGCATCCGCATGCGAGCATTGACGACAGCCTTGCGGCGATACGTCACGCCGAGCATACGCCCGGCTATCGCGTCGTCACTTTGCACGACGGCTGCCCGGTCGGCGCGGTCGCACTGGTCGAGGGCACCGAGCGCGCACGCGCCGCAGGCACGCAGGCGGAGCTCATCTTTTGGATCGCCGCGCCCTATCGCGGGGACGGCTATGCGACCGAGGCGTGCGAGGCGATGCTCGAGTACGGCTTTGGCGAAATGGGCTTTGACAGCGCGTCATGCAACATCGTCGGCATGAACGACCGCCCGATGAAGACGGCGGTGCGGCTGGGCTTTGAATATGCGTTCGTCGAGCGCACGCGCCTCTACGACGGCGAGGTCACGTCGCTGGTCTACACCGTCATGCTCAAAGAGAGCTGGACCTACCGCCACCGCCAAAAATGAAACGATCCGAGCGGTCTGTCCCGTGCCGCGCTCGTGCGGGAGAGCAAAAGTGCGACGCGCGCCCTCGGGCGCGTTTTTCGCAGTATTGTTTAGCCGAATTTTGTCTATTGAGAATTTTTGCACTTTTTGACAAAAATTCTCAATAGATAACATATGGCTGAAACGAAAAAACGGGAGCGCCGCGGCGCTCCCGTCATTTTGCATGATTTTCGAAATTTACCTCATCGTCTCGACGTCAAAGACGTCGTCGCACAACTTCTCGGCGTAAAGGGGCTCGTGACTGACGAGGATCACCGCGCCCTCGTAGGCGTCGAGCGCCTCGAAAAGCGCCTCTTTGGCGTTGACGTCGAGGTGGTTGGTCGGCTCGTCAAGGATGAGCAGATTGCTCTGCCTTTGCATCAGCGCGCACAGCTTGATCTTGACCTGTTCGCCGCCCGACAGCGAGCCGATCGCCTTGGTCGCCAGCTCCTTTTTGATGCCCACGCCGGCGAGCGCGTTGCGGATGTCCTTTTGCGACATGCGCGGATAGGTCTCGTTCATGAACGTGACCGCGTTCATCGCGGGGGAGCGGAAGACGAGATCTTGCTCGATGTAGTTCGTCTTGACGTTGGGATTGTAGCGGAGCGTGCCGCCCACCGCTTTGAGC
>CABKMX010000228.1 GCA_902373595.1 uncultured Christensenellaceae bacterium | reverse complement strand
TTCTCCATCTCTGTGATGTCGAGGTCGAGCCTGGCGAGTTTTTCGTTGATTTCCTCGTCGATCAACTTCCCGTTGTTTGCGCCGGCGACGAGCTTGGCGATCTCGGCGTCAATCTTCTCTTCGCGCGGAGTCTTCTTTTGCTCGTTTTGCTCTTGTTTTTGATTTTCGTCCATGATCTCTCCTGTATATGTTCGGCTTTCGCCTCACTTGGTTTTTGTCTTGTTGAGACGCTCGAGAATTTTAGCCTTCTCGATCGGATCCGTCTCTGCGTTGTAGCTCTCGAGCAACAACTTGCGTTCTTTTTTCGCGTACAGCTCGTGCAATTTGTTCAAGCAGTCGCCGAAGTAGACTTCCGCAACCTTTTCGGACACCTTGCGCCCCTCGGCGAGCACGCGTTCCGCCTCGGGAATCGTCGCCGCGAGCGCGGACAGATCGTCCGTGGTCATCTCGCCCTTGCGTATCTCGTCATATATCTTGACGTGGTCGTTGTCCTCTATGTACGGGGACAAGTCCTCGTCGAGTTTCGCTTCGGGCAAGCCTCCGCACAGCGCGTACAGCACATAGCGCATCGCCTTGTAATATACTCCGTCTTTGCGGTCGCCGCTCAGTCGTTTGACGTCCGTCGCGGTCGCCTCGAAGTCTCCGCCCGACATCAATTGACGGCGCACCGTCTGTTCGGAGAGTTTGCTCAACTTGGCGACGAGCGGTATATATGCGTCCATCTGCGCCGGATTTTTGAGCTCCTTCAGCACCGCGACCGCGGCGACGACGTACTTGCCCTGCTCGTCCGCAACCGACATGTCGTACCCCTCGGCGAGATGGGACAGTTTGAACTCATAGAGCGGCTTTGCCTTGACGAGCTGGGCGATATACCCGTCCGCGCCGTATTTGCGGACAAACTCGTCGGGATCGAGTCCCTCGGGCAGCGACACGACGCGCACGTCGAGCCCCTGCGAGTGCAGGATATCCAATCCCCTGACCGTAGCCTTTTGACCGGCGGCGTCGCCGTCGTAACATATGTAGACCTTGTCGCAATACCTCTTGAGAATCGCCGCCTGCCTTTGCGTGAGCGCGGTGCCCATCGACGCGACGGCATTCTTGACGCCCGCCTGCCACAGCGAGATGACGTCCATATAACCCTCGACGACGATGAGGTCGTTGACGGGCTGGGTCATTCGAAGCCTCTTGACGGTGTCCTGTCCGAACAGCTCGTTTGACTTGTCGAACAAGATTGTGTCGCGCGTGTTCTTATATTTTGGCAGCTTGTCCTTGACGAGCACTCTGCCGCCGAACGCGATGATCCTCTTCATGCCGTCGATGATGGGGACAATCAGCCTGCCCGCCATCGCGTCGTAGACGTCGCCGTCCCTTTGGTCGACGAGCCCCGCCTCCACCATCTCAATCTCGAGATAGCCGAGGCTCTTGAGCTTGGTCACAAGTCCGCGATAGCCGGTCGAATAGCCTATGCCGAATGCCCTGGCGGTGTTTTCGCCGATGCCTCTTCCTGCAAGATATTCCCTTGCCGGCGCGCCCTCTTTGCCGTCGAAATTGGAGCGGTAATACCTCGCCGCGTCCTTCATCATCTCGTACAGCCTCTCCTTTTTGCGGCGCACGTCCTGCGAACCGTCGCGACGCGACTTGAACTCGGGCATCTCCATGCCGACGCGCTTTGCGAGCAGCTTGCACGCGCTCATGAAGTCGACGTTCTCGATGTCCATGACAAAGCGTATGCAATCGCCTCCGACATGACAGCCGAAGCAATGGTACGAATTGCGCGATTCGTCAACGGTAAACGACGGGGTCTTTTCGTGATGAAAGGGACAGCACGCCCAATATCTCGAGCCCTTGCGCTCGAGCGAGACATAACTGCCGACCAACTCGACAATCCCGACACGGGACTTGAGTTGATCTATCCATTCCGAAAAAGTTTGATTTTTCATAAGCTCTCAATATATAAATACGACGCAAAACGCATTTCTCCCCGGCAAAGCGCATAAAAATATATTTTTCAATGCTCAATGCACAATGCAAAATGCAAAATGCTCAATGCATAATGCTCAATGCATAATGCACAATGCTCAATTGTCGGTTCCGCTTCGCGCACCACAACGCATTCCGACTTTTGAATTTTTTGAAAAATATGCGCTCAGCCTCTTGACAACTTTTTTGAGATTGAAGGGAGTTCCCGGGGGACCATTTTGCCGCTAAACCATATAATTTCTGATTGAAGCAGACTAATTTGTCAGATAGAACCA
>CABKMX010000227.1 GCA_902373595.1 uncultured Christensenellaceae bacterium | reverse complement strand
TCCGGAGTCGAATCCGCTGAGCGGCAGCGCGGGCAGCAACTGTACCGCGCCCGGATTAGAATAGACAAGGCTTTCGTTGATTATGCCTACATAGCCTATCGCAAAGTCGGTACAATAGCCGCTGGTCGCGTCGGTGTGGTGATTTGTCATCAAAGAGTCGTAATAGATGTTGCTGTGCATCAACCCCTCGAGAGCCTCGGTGACAATCTCGGCGCTCTCCAACTTCGCTCCGATCAGCGCGCGGTGGACGAGCGCGTGGCTCGCCTCGTTTTCGGACGCGCGAATGTCGACCGCCTTGAGCGCAGCGTCGCGAAGCTCGGGATCGTCCTTGGTCATGTCGACCGGCCACGCGCAATAGAGGTGGCTGAGGTGGCGGTGCGAGTTGTTCTCTTCAAAGTCATAGCAAGCCCACTCTTTGAGCGCGCCGTCCTCGGTCAGGAGGGGCGGCAGCTTTTCGGCAAGCACGTCCCACCTCGACGTGTCGACGGACGGGTTGATTGACCTTGCGACGTCTTTGAGCATCTCGATTGCGCTGAGGCATGCGGCAATGTCGACCGCCGAGTTCGCCGCCGCCGGCGAAGGATAGTTCGAAGGAGTGTTCTCGGGCGAATAGGACGGAATGATGCAATAGGTCTCCCCCTCGCCGAGCGAAGTCTTACCCTCCTCGTAGTGTATGTTGCCGTTCGCGTCGGTGTAGTATTCCGGCGTCAGCAATTGTTCCCAATAGTTGAAGTTCTTGAGCAGGAGCGGATACAAAATCTCAGTCCTGAGGTCGAGATATCCCTTCGATTTTATCGCTTCAATCTGCGCGTCGGTGAGGTCGGTCGCGCTCGTCGACAGCACCGACTTCAAGTCGTTCAAATCAAACTCTGTCGACACGGGCACGGAAATTTCGCCCCAGCTCTGCAACGCCTCGTAGAGGGGCAGCAGAAGCCATGACGCGCCTGCGTTCCAATAGCGGAAGGGATAGGGATAGCAGCTTTCGGACATCAACGCCATGTCGCCGTCGCTATTGACGGGAGCCTGTATCGCGTCGGTATAGCCGTGCGTCGCCATCGCGTTGCTCTCCCAATCGTCAGCCTGTCGCAAGATGAAGTTGGCGTATCCTATCGGAGCCTCGGCGATGTTCGACGAATTGAGAGCGGAAACCTGCAAGTTGACGTTGGCGTCCATCGTGTACTTTGAGCCCCACGACGGCGCCCACTCTCCCGTCCACATGCCGTATAGCCTGGGCGCGGCTCCGGTCGAGCTGCAAATCTGCGCGTATCTGCCCGAATAGTAAGCCTTTTGCGCAAGCGATGAGTCTATACCGTCGGCAGGCTTGAGCAAATCCATCGCGCTCGGGAACAGGGACTCGTTTGCCGCGGTCGTGCCGCCGATGTCGAACGTGACCGCGTCGTATTGCGGCGTGTATATCTCGGCGTGCGCGACGAGCGCGGCGTAGTAGTCAAAGCCGTCCTTTGTCGTATATTTGTCCGCAACAGCCTTGACCTTGGCGGCGAGAGACTGCGCCAAGTCGGTGTTTTCGGGCGCGGAGACGTCGCCCGTCAAGTTGTACGTCCTGTCCGAAACGGTGATGACATAGACGTCGGACGCGCCCTCAATCACGAGATTGAAATCGTTGTCGGCGACGTATTGGCTCTCGGACGGAGCCGCCTTGGAGACCACCTCTCGCGTGCCGCCCTCTGCAATCACATAGCTGACGGTCGCATAGCCGCCGTTCTTCAACTCGCTGTCTTCGTAACCCTCGCCGTCTTGATAGTGAACGACGTAATACATATATTCGCCGTCGCCCGGCGCCGACTTGCCGTATCTCAAATCGTTTTGCGATCCCGAGCGATCCATCTCGCCTATCGCGTAGGCGGACAGGTTGTCGTACGAAAGCGTCACGTCGACCGGCGTACCCGTGCTTGACGAGCCGATGTGAGTGATTGTCACATCGTCGGCGAACGAAGTGAACGTCTGTCTCTCCCACTCTCCACCGGCGTCGGTATAGCGCACCCCGACGCGCGCGCTGCGATAGTCGGTATAGCGCATATAGCCGCTTTCTTTGTCCTTGTCGCGCGTGACGCGCAATGTCGCGGCAGGATGATACTCGTACACATCGAGATAGGGTTGATCGTCGGTGATGTCCTTGCCCTCGACGATGTTTTGACGCACCGTCTCAAGCTCGTCCGCGGTGTCGAACGCGTCGTTGCTGCGCGGATTCTTGTTTGGCAAAATGAAATGTATGTTTTGGAAGATGGTCGTGTCCGAATAGG
>CABKMX010000226.1 GCA_902373595.1 uncultured Christensenellaceae bacterium | reverse complement strand
AGCCGATGCTGCCCTCACAAAAAAGCACTTCGGCTTTCAAAATAAGACCGTTTTGCTCTATCTTTTTTATGAACTCAAAGGAAAACACCTACCCCGTCACCGGCGCAGATATGCCGCCAACGGGGACTATGCGGATGCGGTTGGGGACGCATATGATCGCGCCGTCGCCGCCGTCAAGCGCCGGCATATAGGTGCAATCTTTGGAGACGGAGCAATCGGCGTCGGTCATCTTGACGCTGCGCTCGCCGAGGTCGACAAAGCAGGTGTTGACGCCGTCTGCGGTGGTCACTGTCAAATATAAGCCGCCGTCTTCTTCCGTCGTCACGACCGCGTCCCTGAACGCGTCTTTGACCGTCAAACCGTCGTCAAAGTCATAGGTGAGCACAGTCGCGCCGTCATAGGTGATCTCAAAGCCGCTCAACCCCTCGTCACTCGGGAGCAAAAACACGAGCAGCAGCACGATTGCGACGACGGCGATCAGCGCATAGACGACGATGTCGGCGCGCTTAAAAAAGCCGCCGCCTCTCACCCTCGAAAACACCTTGCCGCTCATCCCCTCACCTCGGCGTATCCGCGCAAATTTTCGCCGCTCAAATTTGTGTGTATCGTCGGCTCGTTTGTTTCGTAGATCAACACATATCCGTAATTTTTCAATTTTGAAGCGAACGCCGCCGCCTCACCGTCTGCCATGCCCATCACGCACATCGCGGTCGTGTAGGCGTCGCAAAGCGCCGCAGACGGACCGAACAGACTCGCGGTCACTACCCCGGTGTCATAGGGCACGCCGTCCCTGCCGATGATGTGCGAATAGACGCGTCCGTCGATCGAATAGGAATTGCGGTAGTTGCCGCTGGTAGAAACGGCGACGTCGCGGCAATAGTGACGGTAGTAGTGCCCGCCCTTATAGGGATCGACGACGGACACGTCGAACAGCCCGGTATTGCCGCCGGTCATGCGTGCGGCGTTGGCGAGCATGACGAGACTGCTGCCGCCGACGGACACATAGCCGTACTTAAAGCCGCGCTCGACAAGCAATGAGGCTATCTCGTCCGCGGCGATGCCCTTGCCTATGCCGCCGAGCTCGAGCGCAAGCGAATAGTCGGCGCCGTCCACGGTGACACAGCCGTCCTCGGGCTTGATCGCATAAAAACCGCTCTCGTCCTCTTGAAGCGTCACTCCGCCGAACTTTTCGGCAAGTTCCGCAAACGCAGAAATATATTTTTGCTCGGGCAATTGCGTGTGCGGATCGGCGCGGTCGTACGCCTCGACGGGCGCGTAGCCGTT
This sequence comes from uncultured Christensenellaceae bacterium, assembly GCA_902373595.1. Taxonomy (GTDB): domain Bacteria; phylum Bacillota; class Clostridia; order Christensenellales; family UBA3700; genus Ornithoclostridium; species Ornithoclostridium faecigallinarum. The sequence continues at coordinate 988 of CABKMX010000226.1, read as the reverse complement.
GCTCAAAAACCTGTCGGTGAACCCCCAAAGATCGAGCGAACGCGCTGTCGCAGGATTGAACGCCCCGTCCGTCTCGCGATACACCCGCAAGCACATCTCGATTGCCTCGTACGCGCACTCGTCCAGCCTCACCCTCTCGCCGGGCGCGGCTGCGTTAAAGCGCGCAATCGCCCCCTCAATGGGATCGGAATAGCAGCTCAGCGACGTCTCGACCTCGGCAAGCAAGGGCAAGATCTCGTCGTTCCAAAGCGCGAAGAGCCTTTCCTTTTCGCCGTCGTCCGCGACATAGACGTTGACGGCGGTCTCGCAATCGAACCGCGCGTAAGTCGTCAGCGTCACCGGAATGTATCCGCTCACGTCGACGCCGTCGACGACATAGCTGCAACCCGCCGCCGAAACGACGACTGCGGCAAGCGCCAACAAAGCTGTCAGGATGAATGCGGTTCTTTTCTTGCTCATACCACCATTATAGCAAAAGCCGCTCCGAACTTCAAGTTTTTCCGCATATGAGGCATATCTCGCGCGTGCCGAAAATCGAGCGAAAAAATGTCGAAAAAGTCGCACGCGGCGATTGCTTTTTGAGCGGCGATACGCTATCATATTACTATAATGTTTTCGTGGTGATCGTCGTCGCGGCGCGACGGCGGAAATGTTGAGGTTTTATGGATAAAATAGGTTTTGACAGCAAAAAGTATTTGACAATGCAATCGGAATGCATCGACAAGCGCATCAAGGAATTCGGCGGCAAACTCTACCTCGAATTCGGCGGCAAGCTGTTCGACGACTTTCACGCCTCGCGCGTGCTGCCCGGCTTTGCGCCCGACAACAAGATCGTCATGCTGCAAGAGCTCAAAGACAAGGCGGAGGTCGTCATCGTCATCAACAGCAACGACATCGCCGCCAACAAGCTGCGCGCCGACCTCGGGATCACCTACGACGAGGACGTGCTCCGGCTGATCGACATCTTCCGCAGCAAAGGGCTTTATGT
>CABKMX010000225.1 GCA_902373595.1 uncultured Christensenellaceae bacterium | reverse complement strand
TAGCTAATTTTGTGCTCTTATTTTAATTTTTTGCGATTTATTAAAATATACATGTCTTTGTATTCGTTTTATTTTATTGACTTCTGTTGATGATTTGACGTTAGATCTTGAAGTGATTTTGGAATGATTTTGCTGACATTTTGCGGTTTTGTCTTCGGTTTTCCAAACTGTTTGAATGTTATTTTGTTTACTTTATCGTTATTTCAAAAAGATTTTCCGTCGGTCGGCGCACAAATTATTTTGATTTTGTCGCCGTATCACTCAAAGCGACGCGCAAGCAAAACGCCGCCCTTACGGACGGCGCGTTGTCTTTTGTGTTTGTCGATCCTTTGTGCTTTGTATCTTTTGTGAAAGCTCTTATCTAATCACGTCGTTTGCGTAGATCGGATACTTCTTGCACAATGCGGCGACCTTGGCGGCGCAACGATCGATCGCCTCTTCGCCGTTCTTGACGATGTCGGCGATGCACTCTGCGATCGTCACCATGTCCGCCTCTTTCATGCCCCTCGACGTGACCGCCGGCGTGCCCAATCTCAAGCCGCTGGTGATGAACGGAGACTGCTTGTCGAACGGGATCGCGTTCTTGTTGGCGGTGATGTGCGCGCGGTCAAGCAAAGCCTCGACCTCTTTGCCCGTTCTGCCGGTGTCGGACAGGTCGACGAGCATGAGGTGGTTGTCCGTGCCGCCGGAGACGAGACGAATGCCTCTCTCGACAAGCTCGTTGGACAGCTTCTTCGCGTTGCGGACGATCTGGGTCTGATATGCCTTGAACTCGTCCGTCATTGCCTCTTTGAGCGCGACAGCCTTCGCTGCGATGACGTGCATCAACGGTCCGCCCTGCGTGCCGGGGAAGATCGCCTTGTCGATCTGCTTGGCGTACTGTTCCTTGCAAAGGATGAGTCCGCCGCGCGGTCCGCGAAGAGTCTTGTGCGTGGTCGTCGTGACGACGTCCGCATACGGCACCGGAGAGGGATGTACGCCTGCGGCGACAAGCCCTGCGATGTGCGCCATGTCAACCATGAGATAGGCGCCGACGCTGTCCGCAATCTCGCGGAACCTCTTGAAGTCGATGAGGCGCGGATAGGCGCTCGCACCGGCAAGGATGAGGCGCGGCTTGTGCTCCTTCGCAAGCTCGGCGATCTTGTCATAGTCGATGAGACAGGTGTTCTCGTCCACGGTGTACGGCACGATGTGGAAGTACTTGCCGGAAATGTTGACCGGGCTGCCGTGCGAAAGGTGCCCGCCGTGCGCAAGGCTCATGCTGAGCACGGTGTCGCCCGGCTGAAGCAGCGCGAAGAAAGCCGCAAGGTTTGCGTTCGCGCCGCTGTGAGCCTGCACGTTGGCGTGCTCGGCGCCGAACAGCTCTTTGGCGCGGTCGATCGCGAGTGTCTCGACGACGTCGACGTGTTCGCAGCCGCCGTAATATCTCCTGCCGGGATAGCCCTCGGCATACTTGTTGGTGAGATGTGTGCCCATTGCCGCCATGACAGCCGGAGAGACGATGTTCTCGCTGGCGATGAGCTCAATGTTGTTTTGCTGTCTCCTGAGCTCGTCTTCCATTGCGGCGCAGAGCTCGGGATCTTCTTGATGAATGGTCTTGAGATCGATCATAGGTCGCTCCTTGATTTGATTACCACTATTATAACGTATCGCGCGCGCTTTGGCAAACAACTTGCGCCATTTTTCGCGCAATTGCGCGCGGAGGCAAGTTCGAGGCTTAGGCGTTGTGTTTTGCTTTTTAATTGATAATACTTAATACTAATTGATAATCTTGTATACTATCAAGACTTCTTTGAGCAAAAGTCTTTGTGTATGCGATGCAAAGTTCCGCGTTGCGATCAGAAGTCTCGCCAAACACAGCGTATATTCGGTTGCAATCGAGACAAAATGTGGTATAATAAGAAAAAACGGAGGTGTTCACTATGAGTGAATTCGTAAAAGAGATCTCCGGCGCGGAGCTTGAAACGCTGCTCGCCGAAAAAGATAAGGTGTTCGTCGACTTCTTCGCAACTTGGTGCGGTCCGTGCAAAATGCTCGCTCCCGTCATAGACGAAGTCGCCCAAAATCATCCCGACGTGGCCTTTGTCAAGGTCGACGTCGACCGCAACCTCGACGCGACTCGCAAGTACCGCGTGATGGCGATGCCGACCGTGGTCGTCTTTGAGGGAGGAAAAGAGAAAAACCGCAACGTGGGATATGTCCCCGCCGAGGTGCTCGAAGATCTGCTTTGAGCCTGCTCGTCAAACACGCAAACGGCTTCGGAAGCTCCGAAGC
>CABKMX010000224.1 GCA_902373595.1 uncultured Christensenellaceae bacterium | reverse complement strand
CAACGATATTTTGATGTCAATTGTTTTTTCTTTGAAAAATAAAGAAATTTAACTTTTTCGACAGCGCCGCCTCGGCGCCCTCTCACAGGTCGTACTTTGCGTCTATCTCTCCGCCTCCGAGGCACACCTCTCCTTGATAGAGCGCGACATATTGCCCCTCGACAATCGCCCTTTGAGCGCGCTCGAACACTACCTCGACGCCGCCGCCCGGCAGCAGCCTAGCCCTCGCCGCCTGCAACGGCTGGCGATGGCGTATCCTCGCCATGCATTCGAACTCCTCGCCCTCGGGCTTCAACGAAATGAAATTGAAGTTTTCGCACATCAGCGCGTTGTGAAACAGCGACTCCTGACTTTGCGAGACATACAAGACGTTCTTCGCGACATCCTTGCCGACGACGAACCACCGCCCGTCGTCCGCGCCGTCCACGCCGCCGATGCCCAGCCCTCTGCGCTGACCGAGCGTGTAGTAGAACACCCCTTCGTGTTCGCCCAAAAGGGCGCCGTCGTCGCCCCTGATCTCCCCCTTTTGCATGGGAAGATACTCGGACAAAAACGCGCGGAAGTTGCGCTCGCCGATGAAACATATCCCCGTGCTGTCCTTCTTTTTCGCGGTCGGGATGCCGAAGCTCTCGGCGAGTTCGCGCACCTGAGGTTTGAGCAGATGCCCGATCGGGAACAGCACGTTGTCGAGCTGCTCGCCCTTGACTTGATTGAGGAAGTAGGTCTGATCCTTGTTCTCGTCCGCGGCGCGGAGCAGCAGATTGAGCCCGTCGTCGTGAGCGATGCGGCAATAATGCCCCGTCGCGACAAAGTCCGCCCCCATCTCTCGCGCCTTCGCTACGAAAGGCTCAAACTTGATCTCGCGATTGCAGAGCACGTCGGGATTGGGCGTCCTGCCTTTGGCGTATTCGTCCAAAAACTTTTTGAACACGCGGTCGTAATACTCGTCCGCGAAATCCACGCTGAAATAGGGTATGCCGAGCCCGTCGCAGACGCGCCTCACATCATAGAAGTCCTCATCCGCGGTACAATTGCCGCCCTCGTCCGTCTCATGCCAATTGCGCATGAACAGACCGATCACGTCATATCCCTGTTGTTTGAGGAGCGCGGCGGCGACAGAACTGTCCACGCCTCCGCTCATCCCCACCACTACCGTCTTTGCCATATCCGCATTATAACATATTCCGCGCAAACGGGCAAGAAAAACCGCGATCTCGCGCCGCCGAAACCCCGATATTGACGTGCGCGCGCAAATATTGTATAATTATATTATAAATACGCTTTCGCGCTCCCTGTCGCCGAGCGATATGATAAGGTGAGATATGAAGTTTAGGAGAGTTTTGATCGTTGCGCTTGTCGCGCTCGTCCTGTTGAGCGCGGCGGCTTGCGTGACCGACGATGAAAAAGGCAAGATTGAACCCGAGCAAAAGACGCAGCTGACCGCCGACATGATCACCGTCGGCGGAACATACAGCTATACCGGCGAACCCGTCTGCCCCGACCAAAACGGAACCATCTCCGTCGTCGCAGACGGCAGTCACGTCGACGCGTCGCAATTCACCTATTCCTACTCCGATAACGTCAACGCCGGCACCGCGTCCGTCACGGTCACCGCAAAGGAATCTTGCACAAAAGTGACCGGCAGTGCGACCGCGCACTTCGAGATCGCGCCCGCGACAAAGACCTCAACCGACTTCTCCGCTCTGCAAAGGCTGCTCGACGACCCCAATTACGGCACAATCTATTACGACGGCGACGACGAGCTCACCGCAAATTCCGCCCTCGTCGTCCCCGAGGGGAAGACGCTGCAATTGAACAACGGACTGACCGTCAACGGCAAGCTGACCATCGACGGCACCTTGATCGTCTACAACAACGGCAAGCTGTTAGGGAGCGGATCTTTGACCAACAACGGCACGCTCGAACTGAGGCGCGGCGCACGGCTGTTCGCGCCGAGCGGCACAATCTCGGGAGACGGCGACGTCGTCAACGAGGGCACCGTCTACGTCAATTCCGCAACGAATATCGACGGCAATGTGGTCGTGCGCCGCGACCTGTCCGATGCCGAAATATTTCTCCAATACCCCGAGCTGAAATACGACAAAGACATCGCCAAGTATACGCCGGGCAGGATAACGATCTCCCATCCCGACATCACCGGTACTGCCGACGGCAGCGGCTATTCCCCCGACTATTCCGACAACGACGGCGTGGGCACCGCAACCGTAACTTTGAGCGCGCCTATCGACGACGAACGCTTTTTCGGTACCGCTTCGGCGACCTATCGTATCG
>CABKMX010000223.1 GCA_902373595.1 uncultured Christensenellaceae bacterium | reverse complement strand
GTCAAGGGATTTTCGATCAAAGTTAAAAAATTAACAATAAGACAAAATACACGAACAAATGTTTGCAATTTTGAGTCGAACGGTGTATAATACAGACGTATGAGGACGATCTTGCATTGCGACGCAAACAATTTTTATGCGTCGGTTGAGTGTGTGCTCAATCCGGGCTTGAAGGATAAATATGTCGCTGTTTCGGGCGATCCCGAGAAGAGGCACGGCATCATTTTGGCAAAAAACACAGCCGCAAAGGCCTGCGGCGTCAAGACGGGGGAGACCATTTGGCAGGCTAAGCTCAAGTGTCCGCAATTGATATGCGTGCCGCCGCATTTTGACAAATATGTCGAGTACAGCAGGCGCATCTTTGCAATCTACACTCAATACACGCAAAGGGTGGAACCGTTCGGCATCGACGAATGCTGGCTCGACGTCACCGACAGTCTCAAATTGTTGGGAAGCGGAGAAAAGATTGCCGAGGAGCTGCGCGAGCGTATAAAGCGCGAGGTAGGGGTCACGGTTTCAATCGGCGTGTCGTTCACCAAGGTGTTTGCAAAGCTTGGGTCGGACATGAAGAAGCCGGACGCGGTCACGGTGATTACGCCCGAAAATTTCAAGAGCAAGGTGTGGGGGCTGGACGCGTCCGAGATGTTGATGGTCGGGCGGCGTACCGCGGCGAAGCTCGCCGGGGTGGGCATACATACAATCGGCGATTTGGCGAATGCGGACGAGAGAGTGTTGCACCGAATGCTCGGCGTCAACGGCGACAAGCTGCGCGCCGAAGCGAGGGGAGAAGGTTCGGATGACGTCAGATTGTCGTACGAGACGGACGACCCCAAGAGCATAGGCAACAGCACGACTTTGCCGCGAGACGTTGCGACGCGCGAAGAGGTCGAGAGCGTGGTGACCGCGCTGTCGGAGATGGTGGCGACAAGGCTGCGCAAACACGGCTTTGTAGGCAGAGGGATAGCGGTCGGGATTAAGTACAGCGACCTCACCGGCGAAGGTAAACAGCGAATTATCGCCGACACGGACTGTGCCGCGACAATCGCGCGCGAGGCGATGACGACGATTGACGCGATATATTCGTTCGGTGCGGACTTGCCGATTAGGGCGTTGTCCGTCACGATTTATGACCTCACGCCGTCGGATGCGGCGACACAGACGAGCATGTTCGACATAGATGCGGATAAACAACACAGGCTGGGAAAAACGCTTGACGCAATCAGGTCGAAATACGGCTATCTTGCTATCCGTTCGGCGAGCGTTTTGGCTAACGCGCCGCTATGCGAAGGACTTGTCGTCACCGACTTCAAACCCTTTGACAGAGGGCATACGGGATGATTGCGCCGACAAGATTCGGAGTCTGCGCGAGGGGGAGAGATTTTGAGAAAAATCAACCGATACACGCGCTCGTGTGCGCGCGAAAAATATTTATACTAAAACATTGTAAAAGCGCGCCGATTGTGCTATAATTGAGTAGTGATTGGGAAGCCGGTATAATAAGGAGAAGGAAATGCGCAAATCCAAAAAAGATCAACGCACGGAAAGCAATCGGCAAGAGGCTGCCGAACCGGCGAAAAAGTCCACATTTGCATACGGCTTGGCGCTGTTGAGCGCCTGCGTCGTCTTTGCTTTGATTACGCTGGGCGCTTTCGGTGGCGCCGGCGCGGTCGTCACAGACTTTTTGCTCGGGGTTTTCGGCTACGTTTTCTATGCATACATCGTCATAGGCGTCTGTTACGGCGTCATCTTGATGTTGGGCAAAAAGCCCACCGTCTCGAAGGGCGTTCGTTTTTTGTATGCGCTCGCGCTTGCGGCAATCATTGCGATGATTCATATGTACTCGTCACGCGGATATGCGTCGACGGGCTGGGGAGGGTATATCGCCTCATGCTACAACGGCGCGGACACCGCGGCAGGCGTGTTCGGCGCGATTTTGCTCTATTTCCCGACGAAGATATACGTTGCGGCGGAGATCTTGATCGGCCTCGTGCTGATCGGACTCATTGCGCTTTTGGTCGTCTCGCAGGTCGACCGCGAATTTTCTTTCAAATTGCGCAAGACGCGCGCGCCGCGCACAGGCAAAGAGACTTTGCGCGACGAGGTTGAGTCGGACGCAGACGAGCGTTCGCCGATGTATAACGGCACCATTGACGGCAAAGAGCTGCCCGGCAAGGTGTCAAGGACGTTCGGTACAAGACCCACCGAATATACTCCGATTGAGAGGATGGACGTGCCCGAAGAAAAGACGGGCGATCTCAGCGAGGGCGACGAAATCAGCGACAGCGTCGTCGAGGACGCGCTCAGCGTATATCG
>CABKMX010000222.1 GCA_902373595.1 uncultured Christensenellaceae bacterium | reverse complement strand
TCGTAATCTTCAACACCTGTTGCATTCGCGACAACGCCGAACGCAAGGCAATCGGGCAGATCGGTCGTTTCAAACAACTGAAAAAAGACAATCCCCAAGCTGTGATTGCGGTCGTCGGCTGCATGACGCAGCAGGACGGCGCAGGGCTTGCGCTTCGCAAAAAGTTCCCGTTCATAGACATAGTGCTCGGCACGAGCAACATCGAAAAGATAGGCGACCTTGTTGCCGACGCGCTCGCTACGCATTCCAAACACGTCGAGATTGACGACAATCCGCGTCCCGCAATTGTCGAGGACGTGCCGTACTATCGCACGAGCGGCACCAACGCTTGGATTAACATCATGTACGGCTGCAACAACTTTTGCACCTATTGCGTCGTGCCGTACGTTCGAGGCAGGGAACGCAGCCGCGCCCGTCAAGATATCCTTGCCGAATTTGAAAAGGCGCTTGCCGACGGCTACAAAGAGGTGACGCTGCTCGGTCAAAACGTCAATTCCTACGGCAACGACAGGGCGGACGGGTACGGCTTTGCAGAATTGCTCGAGGATCTTGCAAAGTATTCGGGCGAACATCGCATCCGCTTCATGACTTCTCATCCCAAGGATATGGACGACAAGGTGATTGACATTGTCGCGCAGAGCCCCAACATCTGCAACAACATCCATTTGCCGCTGCAATCGGGATCGGACAAAATACTCAAATTGATGAACAGGCGCTATACTCGAGACGACTATCTTTCAATCGTCGACAAGATACGCGCCAAGATGCCCGATTGCGGAATCACCACCGATCTCATGGTCGGCTTTCCGTACGAAGAAGAGGAGGATTTTGAGGACACTTTGGACATGGTACGCCGCGTCGGTTGGTCGAACGCGTTTACGTTCGTCTATTCGCCGCGCCGCGGTACGCCGGCGGCGTCTATGCCGCAGGTCCCCGCCGAGGTGTCCAAACGCAGAATCATGAAGCTGATCGCCGAACAGAATGCGGTCACGCGCCGTCTCTCCGACGGCTACGTCGGCGGAATTTACAAGGTGCTGTGCGAAGACGTCGTCGAAAAGGACGGCAAACGCTTGCTGTGCGGCAGGACCGACAGCGGCAGGATGGTGACGTTCGACGGCCCCGAGGGGCTTGTCGGCGAATTTTGCGACATAAAGGTGACGCGCTCTCAATCGGCGTCGCTTTTCGGGACGAGGGTATAGGAGGAAATATGGCTCTTTCACCGATGATGAAATACTATCTCGAGGTAAAGGAGAAGTACAAGGACGCAATCTTGATGTTCCGCCTCGGCGACTTTTACGAGATGTTCTTCGAGGACGCAAAGCTGTGCAGCGAGGTCCTCGACCTCACGCTTACGGGAAGAGACTGCGGGCTTGAAGAGCGCGCGCCGATGTGCGGCGTTCCCTATCATGCGGTCGACGGCTACATCTCAAAATTGATAGGCGCCGGCTACAAAGTCGCGATTTGCGAACAGCTGTCCGCGCCGCAGGCGAGAGGACTTGTCGAACGCGACGTGGTCAGGGTGATTACCCCGGGTACCGTGATTGAAGACGACATTCTCGACGACAAAAAGAACAACTATCTTGCCTGTCTTGTGATGAACGACAAGGCGTATTCTCTCGCATGGGTCGACGTCTCGACGGGCGAGTTCAACGTCTTGCAGAGCGATTACGGCGACTTTGCGGCGATTGAGGACATGTTGACGACAATCGCGCCGGCAGAGATTATCGCCAACGAGTTCGCCGCCGAGAAGGCGCGCGAATTGCCGGATATGCGCAAGTCGCGCTTCGCGCCCGTCCAACGCTACCACGATTGGATATTCACCGAGAGCAACGGCGCCGCGGCAATGAAAAAGCAATTCGGGGTCGACAATCTCCAAAAGTACGAATTCGGCAATCAAAAGCTGTGCTATCAATCGGTCGGAGCGCTGTGTCTCTATCTCGAGGAGACTCAAAAGCGCGCGCTCACTCACATCAAAGACGTCAAACTCGTGCGCGGCAGCCGCTATATGATATTGGACTCCAACACGCGCCGCAATCTCGAGCTCACCGCAAATCTTCGCGACGCAAGCAGGAGAGGTACGCTTCTCAAAGTCCTCGACCGCACGCGAACGTCTATGGGAGCGCGCAATCTGCGTCGTTGGCTGGAACAGCCCTTGCGCGACTCAAAGGAGATTAACAAGAGACTCGACGCCGTCGAGGCGTTGGTGAAAGGCGCGAGGGTGAGGAGTAATCTCGACGAATTGTTTGCGCTTGTCAAAGATCTCGAGAGGCTCGCTTCCAAGATTGTCTACGGCAACCCGTCGCCGAGGGACTTCATCGCGATAGCGCAATCC
>CABKMX010000221.1 GCA_902373595.1 uncultured Christensenellaceae bacterium | reverse complement strand
TCTTGCCGTACATATTGGGCACGCCGCAGATGAACGTGACCCCGGCGCGGCGGCACAACTTGCATGCCGCTCTTCCGTCGAACTTGGGCATCAATACAATCTTGCCGCCGGCGCTGAGCGATGTGTGCATGCACACTCCCAGCCCGAAGTTGTGGAACAGCGGAAGCACCATCAACATCGCGTCCCTGTCGTCGACCGGTTTGCCGCCGATCAGCGCGAGAAGGTTGTGCGCTAAGGCATTGAACGCGCGGTTTGACAGCTCCACGCTCTTGGGCGTGCCGGTCGTGCCGCCGCTGTGCATATAGATTGCGATGTCCTCGCCGCCGATTTCCGCCTCTGCGGCTCCGCCTTGAAGCCCCATGCCCCGCTTCACCGCCGAAAGAAAGCTCTCTTGCCCTCTCGACGGAGAGGTCGTCCTCTTCTTCGCAAGGCGATAGAAGGGCGCGAGAACGCGCGGCAGATAGTCCGCCGCGGACGCGATGAAGGTCTTGACACCCAACTCTTCCCAGCCGTCGTAACCGCCGTAAAATTCGTCAAAGAGCACCGCCGCCTTGCTGTGCATCGTCCGGGCAATCTGCACCAACCTGCTCGCGGTGACGAGCGGATGGACGAGATTCGCAATCGCGCCGATCTTGTTGACCGCATAGAACGCGATGACCGCGTCCGGAATGTTGCCCAGGCATATGATGACGTTGTCGCCCTTGCCGACGCCGATCTCGGTCAGCCTCGCCGCAAAGCCGTCAATCTCCGCCATCACCTCGCCGAGCGTGAGCTCGCGCCCGTAAAAGGAAACGGTCCTGTTGGTCCGCGGCAGATGCGCGGTCCCCTCCTTGAAATAGGCGAACATGGACTTGTCTGTCGTCATTCCGCCACCGCCTTCGGTCTCAAAAACCGCTCGAATTGAAGTCTGTCAAGCCTTTTGCCGTACATCGCAAAGATGACCGCCGTCTGCACCGCGACGGCGATGAGCATCGCAACCGCGACGTCGGACAGATAGTGATGTCCGTCGCAAATCCTCGCAAACGCGGTGACCGTCGTCACGGCGATTGCGAGCGCGGCGGTCGCGTTCACCTTGCCCTCGAAGCGCGGATTGATCGCGCAGAGCGGCACAAGCATGAACAATGTCGCCGCATACGCGGTGTGTCCCGACGGCATCGAATCGCCGCCGTCCACCTTGACAAAGTCGTACCACGGAGCAAATTCCGCCGCTCCGTCGACGACGTCGAGGAAGCGCGCGCGAGAGAATATCTCTTTGACGACAAAGACGGCCGCCCCGATTGCCACGACCGCGATGGCGACCGCGACAGCCCACTTGAAGTAGGCGAGCAGGCGCTCTTCGTCAATGCGCGCGGTCGCAAAGCCGACCACGCACGCGAGCACCGCGCCGAGCGCCGCGCATGCGGCAAGCGACAACGCCGTGCTGTCCGTCAAAAGGTCGGTCGCGTCCTTGAAGTTGAACGCGCAGACAGCATAGGTCAAAAGATAGAATATCGCCGCGACCCATTTGACGCGGTATTTGCGCAAAAAGTATTGACCGCCAATCCCTCCGGCAATCGCGAGCAACACGAAAGCCGGCATCTTGCCGATTGCCTCGTACATGTCGGCGAACGCGTTTTTGCCGAGATAGAACGCCTTGGCGACCGCTTCGTCAAACACGGAACCGACAACGAACAGCACCAGCGCGAACGCTCCGAACACGCCTGCCCAAACCGCAACCTTGCGCGCGCTCATTCCTTTTTCTCCTCTTTCGGCAAGGCGACCGCAAAGTTGTACTTGCCCTTGCCGAAAAACGCGCGGCGAAGCGCGACAAATATCAAATAGGTCAAATAGCCGCCGACAAGCACGTCGGACAAAAAGTGCGCGTTGGCGACGATGCGCGAGATTGCGACGACGACGGTGAACGCCGTACAGCCGATGTTGACGCCTATCCTCACTCCCTTCCTGTCCCAGCCGGGAATGATGTCACAAAGCGCGGCAAACAAGAAGATGTGCGCGGCGGACGAAGTGTGTCCCGACGGGAACGACGTGTAGTCGCCGTCCTCAATCATGTCCTCTCTGCCGAACATAATCTTGTACCACGGCGTAAAGCCGTCTTCGCTGCCCGCCTTGAGCATGTCGCGGTAGCGCATGCGGCACCAAATGTTCTTCATCACCTGCATGACGACGACCGCCGCGGCGGCAAACGCAACCGCAAACACCGCAAACTTGAACAGCCTGTGCATCTTCTCGCGCTCAATCAGCGACCCCAGCCAAAGCCCGAGCATGCCGAGCATGATGCCGAACATGCAAGCAAAGCCCTCAAGGTGAGGAATCTCGGTCAGTTTGGTGCTCTGCACCC
>CABKMX010000220.1 GCA_902373595.1 uncultured Christensenellaceae bacterium | reverse complement strand
GAGCAGTCTCATCAATGAGATATTGTACCCCGAGCTCGCCGCAAAACTCAACGGCGCGCGCTACACGGACATAGACTGCGACGGCGTCGACGGAGTCGAACATCTCGACAAGGTCATCCGCATCGATCAAAGCCCGATAGGGCGCACGCCGCGCTCCAACCCGGCGACATATACGGGCGTGTTCACCGCAATCCGCGAACTCTTCGCCAAGACCCCCGAAGCGAAAGCGAGAGGATATCAAGCCGGCAGATTTTCGTTCAACGTCAAGGGCGGCAGGTGCGAGCATTGCGGCGGCGACGGCATCCGCAAGATAGAGATGCACTTCCTGTCAGACGTCTACGTCCCGTGCGAGGTCTGCGGCGGCAAACGCTACAACCGCGAGACGCTGCAAGTCAAGTACAAGGGCAAGAGCATCTATGACGTGCTCGAGATGACCGTCGAGGAGGCGTGCGACTTCTTCGCCAACATCCCGCAGATCTACAACAAGATCAAGACGCTCAACGACGTCGGTCTGTCCTACATCAAGCTGGGGCAGCCCGCGACGACGCTTTCGGGCGGCGAGGCTCAGCGCGTCAAGCTGGCGACGGAGCTGTCAAAGCGCGGCACGGGCAAGACGATCTATATTCTCGACGAGCCGACTACGGGACTTCACACGCACGACGTAAAGAAGCTCATCGCGATTTTGCAGAGGTTCGCCGACAACGGCAACACCGTCGTAGTGATCGAGCACAATCTCGACGTCATCAAGGTCGCCGACCACATCATTGACTTGGGACCTGAGGGCGGAGACGCGGGCGGCACGATCGTCGCCGAGGGTACCCCGGAAGAGGTCGCGGCGAACAAAAAGAGCGAGACGGGCAGATATCTGATACCGCGGTTGAAAAAGAACTAAGCCGATACAAGATACGACTACGGGCACGAATTTTCGTGCCCGTGTTTGTTATTTGCCTCTATTGAAATCGTCAAAGGATGTTTTTCCACTTGAACGCGAGCAGGTTTTTGCTGTTTTCGGCAAGGGCGGCGATCATCTTGGCTCGGGCGATCGCGTCGTCGTCCAAGTCCGCTTTGAGGTCGCCGATCAGTTCGCCTATCTGCGGCTGCAACTCCTTGACGTCGGCGTTGGGATATATGAATTCCAGCATGTCGCGCTTTTGCGACCAATCCGAGCGCAGCGCTTCCGCAAGCGAGGCGGCGCCGTCCGCGTCGCCGCGCTCTATCAGCGCGACGATCTCTTCGCAGTCCGCGGCGACACCATCGAACGCGCCGCGCATATAGACCTCTTCGGCGATGCCGACCGCCGGTATACCGATCGCAAGCGTCAGCGCGATCGCGATCTTGACCCAAAAGAACGCGTTGATCTTTTTCATTGCACGCTCCCGATTACGCGTTTGCCGTGCCGCGGCTGCAGGTAGTATTCGCCGCCCGGGGAGACGGACAGCAGCAGCGCGTCCTTGACTTTGAGGGAGTTGGCTTGCAGAATGTCGTTGACTGCGGAGCGGTCGATCTCGCTCTTGACGAGGTTGTCGTCCATATGTTTGCCGTCGCATATCAAGGTGAAGGGTATGTCGCGCGGCGACGGGGCGGAGTCGTCTGTGATCACGGACAGGTCGCCGTTGGTCTCGACAATCGCCCAGCGCACGTTCGTCGGCGAGAACACGTCCTTTGAGCGCAGCGCCTCGTTGAGGTCGCCTACGGTCATTTCCAGCTTTGCGAGCGCGTCGCCGTCTATGCCGTCGGGAGTGATGACGATCACGGGCTTTCCGTTGATCGCTCGGCGCAAAAACATGGATTTTTTGAGCGCGAGAGTGATCGCGACCTCGATCAAAAACAGTGTGAATATCGGGACGAGCCCATAGACGATCGGCACCTGCGTGTCCGACATCGGGATGCAGGCGAGGTCCGCCGCGACAAGCGTGATCGCGAGCTCGAACGGTTGGAGCTCCCCGAGTTGCTTTTTGCCCATCAGCCGAAGTATCGCCAGCAAAAACGCATATATCAACAGCGTGCGCACGAACGAGGTCAACATATCGGTATTGTGCGCGCGCGAGAGGGGAATATTCAAAACCGCGCGCGACTTGGGTCAAAACGGATGACAAACGCGCGCGGATGTGATATCATTACAGACGGCAGAGTAAACACGACGCGTTAAGTGTTGAGGGATGGGATGTCGCCTTCAAACGAAAAGCGTATGCTTGCGGTGTTGTGTTGCGTCCGCTGCGAATACAAGCGATATTGTTTTTCGTCGGCTCTCTGCCGTATCTTTTATTCGGGAGGTGCGTTATGCGCAGCAAAACTCAACGGATAGCTGATATGGCAATTTTTATTGCGCTCGGTGTAGTGCTCAATCTTTGCT
>CABKMX010000219.1 GCA_902373595.1 uncultured Christensenellaceae bacterium | reverse complement strand
GGTCCAAGTCGTACATGTATCTCTCGGTGTCGCTGACATAGATGCAATCGCCCTTTGCGGCGTTGACGTCTTTGTTGGCTTTGTCGATGATACGGCTGGTCTTTCCGGAGCCTTTCGCCCCGCAGATGAGTGTAAGCATAATTTACCTCCGATATCTTTATACTTCTATTTTACATTATATCGGCGCCCTTTTCAATAGGGTTTTGCAAATTTATGCTATTTTTTTCAATACGACTTGACGACCAGCTTTTTGTGCATCTCGGGATCGAGCGCCATGATGATTTGATCGAGCTCGTCGTCGCCCATATAGGTCGTGCGTCCGTCCTCGTATTCTCTGTCCACTCTCTCCTTGACCGCGACGACGATGGGGTCGTGCTTGTCCACCTTGTGCGAGTCGGGAAGCGCGTAGAACGCGTTCATCCAATACGCAATGCCTGCAAGCCCGCTGTGCGCGTCGACGGAGACGAGCGGCGGCTTTTTGAGCAATTTTTCGGTGTTGAAGATGTTGTAGATCTCCTGGTCTTTGAGCAGCCCGTCCGCATGCACGCCTGCGCGCGTCGTGTTGAAAGACTTGCCGACAAACGGCGTCTGCGGCGGAATGATGTAGCCGAGCGAATCCTCAAAGTATTTGGCGATGTCGGTGATGACGGTGAAGTCCATGCCGTCGTCCGTGCCTTTGAGCGACGCATACTCGATCGCCATCGCTTCGAGCGGACAGTTGCCCGTCCTCTCGCCGATGCCGAGCATCGAGCAGTTGACGGACGAACAGCCGTACAGCCACGCGGTCGTAGCGTTGGTGACGACCTTGTAGAAGTCGTTGTGACCGTGCCATTCGAGCAATTCGCTGGGGACCTCGGCGTAGTATTTGAGGCCGCTGATGATGCCCGGGACGCTGCGCGGCAGCGTGACGCCGGGATAGCTGATGCCGTAGCCCAAGGTGTCGCACGCCCTGATCTTGACGTCGATGCCGCTCTCTTGGCGCAGTTTCATCAGCTCGTACGCGAACGGCGCGACGAAGCCGTAGAAGTCGGCGCGCGTGATGTCCTCGAAGTGGCAGCGCGGGACGATGCCTCTGTCGAGCGCCGCCTTGACTATCGCCAAATATTTTTCCTTCGCCTGACTGCGCGTGAGGTTCATCTTTTTGAAGATGTGGTAGTCGGAGCAGCTGACGAGGATGCCCGTCTCCTTGATGCCCATCTGTTTGACGAGCTCGAAGTCCTTTTCGTTGGCCCTGATCCAGCTTGTGATCTGCGGGAAGTCGTAGCCCAGCTCCATGCACTTTTCGACCGCCTTGCGGTCCTTTTCGGTATAGAGGAAGAACTCGCTCTGTCTGATTATGCCCTTGGGGCCTCCCAGCTTGTGGAGCAGCTTGTACAGTTCGACGATCTGCTCGACGGTGAACGGAGACGTCGACTGCTGTCCGTCGCGGAACGTGGTGTCGGTGATCCAAATTTCGTCGGGCATATCCATCGGAGTCTGACGGAAGTTGAAAGCGACCTTGGGCACACTGTCGTACTCGAACAGGTCGCGGAACAGGTTGGGCTTGTCCACGTCCTGCAAAAAGGGCTTCCAATTGCTCTCGAGCAAGAGGTTCTTTTCGTTGCTGTACTTGATCATATCCTGCCTCTCAAAAAAGGTTTGTTTTCATTGCTGCGCGAGCAGCGCGTTCTTGTCCGCAAGCGCCAGCGCGTCCGTCATCTCGAACAGATCGCCGTCGAGGAAGTCCTCGAGGTCGTATTGCGTGCGGTTGATGCGGTGGTCGGTCACCCTGCCCTGCGGATAGTTGTAGGTGCGGATGCGCTCCGAGCGGTCTCCGGTGCCGATCAGCGACTTGCGCCCTGCGGCGTATTCACTCTCCGCCTTGTTCTTGAAATGGTCGTACACGCGCGCTTTGAGCACCTTCATCGCGCTCTCGCGGTTTTTTGCCTGCGACTTTTCGTCCTGGCAAGTGACGACTATGCCGGTCGGCAAATGCGTGATGCGAATCGCCGACTCCGTCTTATTGACATATTGTCCGCCCGCTCCGCCGCTGCGGTAGGTATCTATTTTGAGGTCGCGCTCGTCGATCTTGACGTCGACGTCGTCCATCTCGGGCATGACCGCGACGGTCGCGGTCGAGGTGTGGATGCGCCCCTGCGACTCCGTCTCGGGCACGCGCTGAACGCGGTGCACGCCGCTCTCGTATTTGAGCTTGCTGTACGCGCCCTTGCCGCTGATGCCGATCACCGCCTCTTTGACTCCGCCGAGGTCGGTCGCGTTGAGTTCGATCTGTTTGACCTTCCAGCGCATGCGCTCGGCAAAGCGCGTGTACATCCTCAAAAGCACCGCCGCGAACAGGCTCGCCTCCTCGCCGCCGGCGCCGGCGCGGAACTCCATGATGA
>CABKMX010000218.1 GCA_902373595.1 uncultured Christensenellaceae bacterium | reverse complement strand
TGCTCTTGACGAGCGGCGGCAGCTTTTTCATGTCAAGTCCCGTCAGCGACAGCACGGACATCCATTGTTTCTTTTTGAGGTCGAGCCCATAGCTGGACGCGCCGCTGTATTCGGCGACCATTTCGCCCGTGCACTTGAATTTGAGATAGCCGTTGACGTCGAGGAAGTACTTTGTGCTGTTGTAGACGTCGGGACGCTCCTCTTTGAGCCAAATCAGCTTGGCGACGACGTCCTTGCCCATAATCGGCGTACCTGCGACGAGGGTGAACAGTCTCTTGCCTCCGAGCTTGCGCATGATCGAACGCGCCTGCTTCTCCGCCCTGCCGTCGACCCAGGTGATGTTGTTGTGCAGCACGTTGCCCCATTGGTCGATGGGGATGATGCCCATCGCCTGCGTCGAAAAGACTATGCCCTTGACCTCGTCCGGCTTGATGCCCGACTGCTCGACGACGGCGCGAGTCGACTTGCAGACCGCCTCCCAATATTCCGCCGGATCCTGCTCGACGAAACTCGGGCTGGGGTAATATGTCGGATAGGGCGCGGTATTTGTCGCGACAATCTTGCCTTCAAAGTCGACGAGAACCGCCTTGTCCGAACTTGTGCCCATGTCGTGGGCGATGATGTATTTTCCCATAATTTACCTTTTTTTGCGGCTCACCGCTTACAATTCGAAAAAGGGGTCGCTCGTGCGCCTTTGCACACGTGCAACCCCGGTCCCTGTCATTGATTATTGATTCTTTCTCGCGGCGATGGCGGCTGCCTTTTTCGCCTCTTTCTCGGCGCGATATCTCTCGACCTGCTTCTCCATCGGCTCGGTGCGCTCCTTGACGAGAGCGAACACTTGATCGAACTTGCCAAGAGCGTCGTCGATGACTTCGTCGGTGTCCGCCATAGAGGTGTAAAGCCTGCTGCCGGCGAGGGTGACTATGCCGTGAGACATATACGCCGCGCCCATATGCTCCATCGCCTCTTTGCGGACCATGATCATGTCCTTCATCTTGAGCACGCTGAGCAGCTTGAGGATGTTCATCGACGAGAAGTCGTAGCTCATCGCGCCCGTGCACTCGAGGTGGACAATCGAGCCTTGGTTGTACGCGACATAGGGCAGCTCGTACTTTTCGATCAACTTGACGAGTCCGTCGGTCAATCTGTCGCCGGCGCGTCCCGCCTTGACGCAGGCGTCGTTCTTCGCGATCTCCTTGATTGCGACATAGCCTGCCATCGCGGACAGCGGATTCGCCGCCAAAGTACCGCCGACATATGCCTTCTTCGCGCCGCCGGCAACGCCTGCTGCCATCAGGTCGACGAGGTCGCGTCTGCCGCCTACGCCGCCCGCAGCGGGATAGCCGCCGGCGACAATCTTGCCGAAGATGGTCAAGTCGGGTCTCACGTCGAACAGACCCTGCGCGCCGCCGAGACCAACTCTGAATCCGGTGACGACTTCGTCGAAGATGAAGATGCAGCCGTACTTGTCGCACAGCGCCCTGACACCCTTGTTGTAGTCCCAATCGACGGGTCTGGTGCCCGATTCGGGTCCGACCGGCTCGACGATGACCGCAGCGGTACCGCCGCGCAGCTTGTTGAGTTTGAGATAGTCTTCAAGCATATTGAGGTCGTTGGGTCTGACCTCGTCGACGACGGAGAAGATGACGTTGGGGATGCCGAACGACTCGAGGAACTGTCTGGTGCCGGGCACTTTGAGTCCGTAGACCATCTGATCGGACCAGCCGTGATATGCGCCGCCGATCTTGATGACTCTCTTCTTCTTGGTCGCGCATCTCGCGATTCGGATTGCAGCCATGACCGACTCGGTGCCGCTGCCCAGCATGCGGAACTTCTCGACATAGGGCATGTGCTTGTTGATCTCTTTCGCAATCAGCAACTCCGCCTCGTGGAACAGACCGGTGACGGGTCCGCACTCCTTAATCAGCTTAATCGCCTCTTCCTGCACCGCCGGGAAGTTGCTGCCCAAAATGGTCGGGCCGCCCGCCTGCAAGAAGTCGATATACTTGTTGCCGTCGATGTCTGTGAGGTATGCCCCCTCCGCCTTGGTCATGCACATCGGGAAGGGCTTGTTGAAGGCGAGGTTGTGCTGAACGCCGCCCGGGATATACTTTTTGGCTTCCGCGGTGATCTCCTTGGACTTGGCGCACTTGACGTCATAGTATTCGGAGCATATCTTTTTGTATTCCTCTTCGGGAATGCTGTAAATATTCTTATCGGTGAGTTCTTTGAGACTTTGATTGATCTCTTGAGCGTTTGCCCAGCGCGTGACGCCGTAATGCGCCTCCGCCTTGCCGGGAAGAGCGGTATAAGTTACCTTCATAATTGCCTCCTTAAGCCAAGATTTGGTTTATATGTCTATTTTATCACAACATTTTTGCAAGTGTCAATGTT
>CABKMX010000217.1 GCA_902373595.1 uncultured Christensenellaceae bacterium | reverse complement strand
GGGTGATAAAGTGCTTGGACTTGCGCGCAAGAATGTCGAGAACAAGCCGCCCGCACTCGTCGCGTTGACGTCTGTAAACGACGAATTGCCGCTGGATTTGAAAAAGCGTCCGGTGTTTGACAACCTCGTTCCCATCTATCCCGACGAACGTATCAGACTTGAAATGAAAGAAGGGAAGAGCGATTTCGCCATCAGATGCATCGACCTTGTCGCTCCAATCGGCAAGGGACAGCGTGCGATGATCGTGTCTCCGCCCAAGGCAGGCAAGACGACGTTGCTCAAGAAGATTGCCAACAGCATCGCCGTCAACTACCCCGACATCTTGCTTTTTGTGCTGCTTGTGGATGAGCGTCCCGAAGAGGTCACCGATATGCAGCGCAGCATAAAGGGTGAGGTCATCTATTCGACATTCGACGAGACCCCGGAGCATCATTGCAGGGCGGCAGAGCTTTTGATCGAGCGCGCCAAGCGCAATGTGGAATTGGGCAAGGACGTCGTCGTAATTATGGATTCTTTGACGAGGCTGGCAAGGGCGTACAACGTCACGGTCGCGCCGTCGGGAAGGACGTTGTCCGGCGGTATCGATCCCAGCGCATTGCACAGTCCCAAGCGATTCTTCGGCAGTGCGCGCAACATTGAGCACGGCGGTTCGCTGACAATCATTGCGACTGCGCTGATTGACACCGGAAGCCGCATGGACGACGTCATTTACGAAGAGTTCAAGGGCACCGGCAACATGGAGATTCACCTCGACCGCAAACTGTCCGAGCGCCGCATCTTCCCGGCAATCGACCTCAATCGTTCGAGCACGAGAAGGGAAGATTTGCTGATGACCCAAAAGGAATTGCATGGTGCGCTCGCGATGCGCCGCATGCTGTCGGGAGACAACACCGACGCTACGGAGCAGATGCTCAACATGCTGATGCGTACAAAAAACAACAACGAATTCATCGACAACGTGTTGATGAACATGCGCGCGTTGCAAAACAAAGGTTTCCGCGTCATCGACAACGGCGCAAAGGGCTAAACGCTTGCACTTTTGCGAGAGCGGTGATATAATATAGAACGCAAGCCGCGCGAGAGCGCGGCAAATGCGAGTGTAGTTTAATGGCAAAACTCGAGCTTCCCAAGCTTGCGTCGTGGGTTCGATTCCCATCACTCGCTCCAGAGCCGACGGTTTTCGTCGGCTTTTTCATCGTTTGGCGAGCGTGAATAAAAGTGTAAAAGCTGCGAATTTTGTACCGTATTCGGGACATCGAAGATTTGCGGTATTGACATTGAAAACGTTTTGTGATATATTGTCATCGAGGCGTAAACGGCGCCGCAAGGAGCGAGGATATGAAGAGAGAAAAAGATCTTCTTGACGAATTTTACGATTGTTTCGGCAGCGCGTCGTGCGATTTCGCGCGAGCAAAGCGTCTGCTCGCGCAGGGATTGGACATCAACGCGCTGTATGACGACGAAGATTTGCTGTCGGGCGCGATGCTGGAGTTGACAGGACAGGACAATCCCGAACAAGAGCCATCCTGTTTGCTCGAGGTCATCAAGTTCTTTTTGAATAATGGTTTTGACGTCGCCGCGCGCGGAGGCGCCGCAGGGTCCGAGTGTCTCGGAATGTTAAGATTTTTTGCGAATCTCGACGAGGCGCTCGAGGCGGCGAAGCTGTTGCTTGACAAGGGGGCGCGGTGCGTTGAGGACGAGGACGGTCTCACGCCGCTGTCTCTGCTGGGCAGTGAGAGTCACATTGCGTTTTCGGAGCGCGATTACAGATATTCGATGTGTTGCGAAGTGCTTTGCGAGGTGATTGAGAGGGCGGAAAACAACGTTGAATATCAC
This sequence comes from uncultured Christensenellaceae bacterium, assembly GCA_902373595.1. Classification (GTDB taxonomy): domain Bacteria; phylum Bacillota; class Clostridia; order Christensenellales; family UBA3700; genus Ornithoclostridium; species Ornithoclostridium faecigallinarum. The sequence continues at coordinate 580 of CABKMX010000217.1, read as the reverse complement.
GGCATAAAATTCGCCGATTGTCACGAATACGGATCGCTCAAAGCGGTGTGGGCGCAGAGGCTTGACTCAGGCAGGCGCGCGGAGAGGTGGCTGCTCGTCTTTGAACAAAAGTGTATGTTTGTCGACAACTTTTGCGCGTATTACGACGACATCCCGGGAGGGAATTTCGCCGATATAAGCTCACTGTTCAAAGAGATAATCGGGCGCGAGGTGACGCAGGTCAACCCGTTCGGTATTGCGCGGAGCGGCGGCACTTCATCCTTTGTCGAAGTCGCGCTTGGCGGCATTTCGGTGATTTTCAAAAGAGCGGGCGACAACCTGTGCGAGGTGTTCACGGACAGCGGCGAGACGAGAGGCTGTGCCGAATTCGATAATGCGATGAGAGAGCTCAAAGTCCCCGAGAGGGAGATTGCCGCATTGATTGGGCTCGGCGGCGCGGCTGCGCGCAAGAGCGCAATCGGATATGCCCGGTTTGCGTCAAAGGAGACGGAGATAGGCGCATACGAAGTCGCGTATTTCATTCTCGGCTATGAGCGCACGCACGGCGAGGGGGTCGTCGAATTGTGCCATGGACTTTATG
>CABKMX010000216.1 GCA_902373595.1 uncultured Christensenellaceae bacterium | reverse complement strand
GCGCGCTTGAGGTCTTGCTCCAACCCCTCGGCGGCGCCGGCGATTTCGTCGTATTCCTTGCTCGCAGACTCGAATTTTCTGCTCACGTCTTCCGCCTTTTCGAACAGCTGCTCTGCGCGCGTACTCATCTTGGCGACGTTGTCGATAGCCTTTTTCATCGCTTCGTTTGCGTGAACATATCTCTTGTATTCTTCCGTTTCGGTGAGCTTTTTGCTGATCTTCACCCTCTCGAAATCAAGCTTTTGATATTCCAAAATCGTCTGTATGTCCATAATTTACTCCTTTTCGTCGATCGCGTGATACGGATCTTCGTCTTTTTCGCTGATATAAAACTCGACGCCGGCGTCTTCAAGCAGTTCGCCGAGAATCTTGACCGCGCACCTTTCGGTCGCGTGGTGAGTGCACTCGATGACGCCGAGACCGGCGTTTTTTGCCTCGAGCGCGAGGTTGTGTTTGACTTCCGCGGTGACGAGAGCGTCTACGCGGCGAGCAATCAATGCGGCGAACATCTCGCCGTCCCTGCCGCCCGCGCCCGTACTGACCGCGACTTTTTGCACGAGTCTGCCGCCGTCTCCGACATAGCGCACCGTGGGATCGCCCAGCTTTTCGGACACGAACGCCGCATATTCTTCAAGCGTCGCCGTCGCGTCCGGCTCCAGCTCTCCGACGCGGACGAACGTGCCCTCGCCTTCGACGGATTGCAGACCGAGCATTGTGGCCATACGGTCGTTGAGTCCGCCGTCGCACGCGTCGAGATTGGTGTGCGCCGAGACGAGCGCGACGTCCGACTTGATCGCCTTGATCAGCACCTCGCTTCTCATGCCGTCCGCCGGCGTAATCGCCCTAATCGAGCCGAAAATTACGGGGTGATGACTGAGGATGACGTTGCAGCCCTTGTCGAGCGCCTCTTCGACGACCTCGGGCGTGACGTCCGTCGTCAAAAGGACCGCGTCAATCTGCTCTTCGGGGTCGCCCAGGCAAAGTCCGCTGTTGTCATATTCCGCCTGTGTGGAATAGGGCGCAAACCCGTCGATGAGCTCGATGAGCTCCGCTATCTTCATAATTCCTCCTTTGCCCGGCGCACCGCGTCCAACACGGCGTACGCCGCGTTTTTCGACGGTTCGTCGGTCGCGCGCTCGGCGATTGCCGTATATTTTGCGCGCATATATTCGAGATATTCCTCTCTGTCCGCGGACGGCGGCTTATCGACGCCAAGCCACAGCGCCGCGCCCGTCGGCACGACTCCGCCGCCTCTCTCGGCGGCGAGCACGTTATAGAATTTTCCGCCGTCCTTGACGACGGTGTCCGCGCTCAGACAAAATCCCCTTTCGGCGAGATACACTCTGAGCTTGGGGACGTCGCGATGCGCGACGAGCACATACTTGCCGCACTTGTTCAGTCCTTCGTCCAAGATGTGCATGATCTCGTTGCCGCCCATACCTGCGATGAGCACGCAGTCCGCCTCGCCGGGGGCGAGCACGGTCATGCCGTCTCCCACCCGGCAGTCGGCGTCTATGCCGAAATATTCGGCGCTCGAGCGCGCCTTGGACAGGCTCTTTTCGCTGATGTCGGTCATGATGACGCGCTTCGCTCTGCCCGTCCTGATTGCCGCAATCCCGGCTTTGCCGTGGTCGCAGCCGACGTCGGCAAGCGTGTCGCAGTCGATGAACTTGAGCGCCGCTCCCAGCCTTTTGCCGAGCCCTTTCACGTCACCTGCCTATGTAATCTCTGAGGCGCTTTGTGCGGTTGGGATGGCGCAGTTTGCGCAATGCCTTCGCCTCGATCTGACGTATTCTCTCACGGGTGACGTTGAATTCCTTGCCCACCTCTTCGAGAGTCTTGGGTCTGCCGTCGCGCAAGCCGTATCTCATCAACAGCACCTCGTTTTCGCGCGGAGTGAGAGTGTCGAGCACTTGGAGCAGCTGCTCGCGGAGCATGCGCGATTCCGCCTTTTCGGCAGGAGACGCGGCGCTGTTGTCCTCGATGAAGTCGCCGAGATGGCTGTCCTCTTCTTCGCCGATAGGGGTCTCGAGCGAGACGGGGTCTTGAGCGATTTTTTGAATCTCGATGACCTTCTCTTCGGGCACACCCATCTCTTTGGCGATTTCCGCGGGCGTCGGCTCGCGGCCGAGAGTCTGCATCAGCTGTCTGACGACCCTGCCCGTCTTGTTGATAGTCTCGACCATATGCACCGGAATGCGGATGGTGCGCGCCTGGTCGGCGATTGCACGGGTGATGGACTGTCTGATCCACCACGTCGCGTAGGTCGAGAACTTGAAGCCCTTTGTATGGTCGAACTTGTCGACCGCCTTCATCAAGCCGAGGTTGCCCTCTTGAATGAGGTCGAGGAACTGCATGCCTCTGCCGACATATCTCTTCGCAATGGAGACGACGAGTCTGAGGTTGGCTTCGCTGAGGCGTT
>CABKMX010000215.1 GCA_902373595.1 uncultured Christensenellaceae bacterium | reverse complement strand
CTATTACAGTTTCGGTTTGCAGGACATCCTCAACGCGCGCCGCTACAAGCTGAGCGGCATCGTCAACGGCATCGACAACGAGCGCAACGACCCCGCGACGGACAAGGCGCTGTTCAGGAATTACGACAAGACGACCGTCTCGGAGAAGTATCTCAACAAGACGGGGCTTCAACAGCTGCTCGGGCTTCCGGTCACGCCGTCGGTCGCAATGATCGGCATGGTCGGCAGGCTGACCGAGCAAAAGGGGCTCGACCTCATCCGCAGCGTGTTCGACGACATCCTCGCCAAGGGCATTCAGATGGTAGTGCTGGGCACCGGCGATTGGAAGTACGAGTCCATGCTCAAAGACATGCAGCGCAAATATCCCGAAAAATTGCGCGCGATCATCAACTTCTCGAGCGACATGGCGAGCAAGATATACGCGGCGGCGGATATGTTCCTGATGCCCAGCAAGTTCGAGCCGTGCGGGCTCAGTCAAATGATCGCGATGCGCTACGGCACCGCGCCCATCGTCCGCGAGACGGGCGGACTCAAAGACACCGTCGTCCCGTACAACGGCTCGACCGGGCAGGGCAACGGCTTCACCTTCTACAGCTACAACGCGCACGACATGCTCTACGCGATCGAGCGCGCGGTCGGGCTGTACTACGACTACAAGGACGATTGGAAAAAACTGATCGCCAACGCGATGAGCGCCGACTTCTCGTGGGATCGCATCTCCGAGCAATACGTCGAACTCTACGATCGCCTTTGAGGGATAATACGCAAAATGCGCGGTATTGCGGAAGTTTTCGCAATACCGCGTAAACGCTTTGCAATTCGTGCGAAAAAGTGTATAATTGCATAGATAAGGCTTGTGGACGCAAGCCTTAGAATTTTGACAACGGGAGAGTATATGGAGAGAGAATACGACGCTGCGCGCGTCAAACAGATCCTCGAGATCAAGGCTCAGACCTATTTCGGAGTGCCTCTTGCCGAGGCGAGCAAGACGCAGGTCTACAAAGCGGTCTGCATGACCGTCAGGGACATCTTGACCGAGATGCGTTTGGAGTTCAAGCGCAAGCGCAAGGAACAGAAAACAAAACAAGTCTACTACATGTCGATGGAGTTTTTGCTGGGCAGGTCGCTCAAAAACCACCTGTTCAACCTCGGCATGACCGATATTTTCGCCGAGGCGGTCAAGCCGCTCGGCGTGTCCATGGACGAGCTGTATGCGATCGAGCCCGACGCGGGTCTCGGCAACGGCGGTCTCGGCAGATTGGCGGCGGCGTATATGGAGTCGCTGACCAACCTCGACTATGTCGCAAGCGGTTTTTCGATCAGATACGACTACGGCATCTTCAAGCAGAAGATCGCCGACGGCTGGCAGATCGAGATGCCCGACGAGTGGCTCGAAAACGGCGACGTCTGGCTCGCTCCGCGCGAAGAGGACACCTTCGAGGTGCGCTTCGGCGGCACGGTCGACCAGCATTGGGACAACGGCAGGCTCTACATCGACTACAAGGACTGCGACGTCGTGCAGGCGGTGCCCTATGACATGAACATCAGCGGCTATCACGTCCCGGCGGTCAACAAGCTCAGGCTTTGGTCGGCGAAGGCGCCGGTCGACTTCGACATGAACCTGTTCGCGCAAGGGCAGTATGTCAAGTCGCTGCAGAACAAGGCTCTCGCCGAGTCCATCTGCAAGGTGCTCTATCCGGCGGACCACCACATCGAGGGCAAGATGCTGCGCCTCAAACAGCAATACTTCTTTGTGTCCGCGTCCATTCAGTCCATCATCAAGACGCATCTGCGCGACTACGGCACGCTCGACAACCTGCCCGACAAGGTCGCGATCCACATCAACGACACACACCCCACGCTGTGCATCCCCGAATTGATGAGGCTGCTGCTCGACGAGTACGGCTACAGCTGGGACGACGCGTGGAGCATCGTCAGGCGCACGATCTCCTACACCAACCATACGGTCATGGCGGAGGCGCTCGAGAAGTGGCCCGAGGGCATCTTCAAGCAGCTTTTGCCGCGCATCTATCAGATCGTCTGCGAGATCAACCAGCGCTTCTGCAACGAGCTTTGGTCGTTCTATCCCAACGATTGGAACAAGGTCGCCTACAACGCTGTGCTTTCGCACAATCAGATCAAGATGGCGAACATGTGCCTCGCCGCGTCGCACACCGTCAACGGCGTCTCCGAGCTCCACTCCGAGATCCTCAAAAACGACGTGTTCAACGACTACTACAAGATGCACCCCGGCGTGTTCACCAACGTCACCAACGGCATCACCTATCGCAGGTGGCTCGCGCAGGCGAACCCCGAACTCGCCGCGTTCATCACCGAACTCATCGGCGACGGCTTCATGAAGGACGCCGACAAGCTCAAGGGACTTGAAAAGTTCAAGGGCAAGAGGGACGTGCTCGACAAGT
>CABKMX010000214.1 GCA_902373595.1 uncultured Christensenellaceae bacterium | reverse complement strand
AGGGACGGGGACGTAAGCCCGGCGAGACCCGCCTCGACCTCGCGTCCAAGAATATCGGCATCGCGAAGGACATCGCCGCCAACATCATGCAGCACTACAACGGCGGAGTCATCCTCGTCGTCTCCAACCCCGTCGACATCATGACCTACGTCATCCTCAAGGAGACCGGTCTGCCTGCCGGCAAGGTGTTCGGCAGCGGCACGGTGCTCGACTCGGCGCGCTTCCGCTATATGCTCGCCAAGCAGCTCAACGCCGACATCCGCAACATCCACGGCTTTATGGGCGGCGAACACGGCGAGAGCCAATTCGCGGTGTGGAGCTCCGTCCACGTCTCGGGCATGAAGCTGGACAGCTATTGCGCCAAGATGGGCGTCGCCATCGACAAGGACGCGCTCGTCGACGACATCATCGGGCTGGGCGCGCAGGTCATCAAGCGCAAGGGCGTGACCAACTTCGCGATCGCCGCGATCGTCGCCGAACTTTGCAGCACGATCATGAGCGACAGCGGCAGCATCTTTAACGTCACGTCGCTGCTCGACGACTACTACGGCGTCAACAACGTCTGCGTCAGCGTGCCGTGCATCCTCGGCAAAGAGGGCGTCATCGACCACCTGCCGTACGATTTCAGCGCCGAAGAACTCACCAAGCTGCGCAAGTCCGCGGACGGGCTGCGCGATTTTATGGATCAACTCGGACTTTGACCGAAAAGGAGATAATCATGGACAAGAAAGAATTCGCACTCGCTAAACACCGCGAATGGGGCGGCAAGATCGAAGTCGTCTCCCGCGCACCCATCACCAACCGCGCCGAACTCGCGGTCGCATACACCCCCGGAGTCGCCGAGCCCTGCCTCGAGATCTCCAAGGATGTAGACCTCTCTTATGTCTACACCCGCAGGGCGAACCTCGTCGCGGTCGTCACCGACGGCACCGCCGTCCTCGGACTCGGAGACATCGGCCCCGAAGCCGGTATGCCCGTCATGGAGGGCAAATGCGCGCTGTTCAAGACGTTCGGCGGCGTGGACGCGTTCCCGCTGTGCGTGCGCTCCAAAGAGGTCGACGACATCGTCAAGACAGTCGCCCTCATTGCCGGCAGCTTCGGCGGCATCAACCTCGAAGATATCTCCGCGCCGCGCTGCTTTGAGATCGAAAAGAGGCTCAAAGAGGTGTGCGACATCCCCGTCTTCCACGACGACCAGCACGGCACCGCCGTCGTCACGATGGCTGCGATGCTCAACGCGCTCAAACTCGTCGGCAAAAAGCTGTCCGACATCTCCGTCGTCGTCAACGGTTCGGGCGCAGCCGGCATTGCCATCACCAAACTCTTGATGAGCAAGGGGCTCAAAAACGTCGTCCTCTGCGATCGCAAGGGCGCGATCTACAAAGGAAGAGAGGGGCTCAACGACATCAAGAAAGAGATGGCGGAGATCTCCAACCTCGAAATGAAGAAGGGCAGCCTCGCCGACGTCGTCAAGGGCGCGGACGTGTTCATCGGCGTCTCCGCTCCCGGCAGTCTCACCCAAGATATGGTCAAGAGCATGGCTAAGGACGCGATCATCTTCGCGATGGCGAACCCCGTCCCCGAGATCATGCCCGACGAAGCGCTCGCCGCAGGCGCGAAGATCGTCGGCACCGGCCGCAGCGACTTCCCCAACCAGATCAACAACGTGCTTGCGTTCCCCGGTATCTTCCGCGGCGCGCTCGACGTCAGGGCGAGCGACATCAACGACGAGATGAAGATCGCGGCGGCGGAAGCCATCGCGGCGGTCATCCCCGACGACAAGCTGACAGCGGACAACATCATCCCCGATTCCTTCGATCCGCATGTGCGCGACGCGGTCGCGAACGCGGTCAAAGAGGCGGCAATCCGTACCGGAGTCGCCCGTATCTGAAAAAGACTAAGGAAATGCCGGCGGCGTTTTGCCGTCGGCATTTTTTTGTAAACGAAAACCCCGCGATAGTCGCGGGGTTCAGAGAAGGCTAAAGCCGATGAGAATGACAAAAGGAAAAAAAGTTGCTTTTTTCAGCAATATTGACAATAACGGCGTTTTTTGATATAATATAATAAAAATTAAAAGCGTGGTGAGGGTGATGGAAAAGAATTTACAGCAAATACAATTCAAAGACAGGCTTTGCCGAACATTGCTTCGTATCAATTGGTTGGTTGCAATTGTTGCGATGTTGCCTGTTTTGTCAAAAATATTCATAGGTGTGGCGGCTATCGGTATGGCTTTCTATTATCTGATTTTAATAGCCGTCACAATTATAACATTAGGTCTTTTTTTACTGGATGATTCTTTTCGGGCATTATATGATGTTGATTTAAGCGGTTTACAACAATTCTCGGATCAAATCGTTCAAGTATACCGAATTGCGCAACCGGTTCTTGCAGGGATATGCGCGTTCCTATCTGCAATTGTGTTTATCGT
>CABKMX010000213.1 GCA_902373595.1 uncultured Christensenellaceae bacterium | reverse complement strand
GGAGCATACCGCCCACAGGGCTTCCGATGCCCTTTCTCGGCTATGGCGGAAGTTCGCTCGTGACGTTTTGTTCCGCGGTCGGCGTATTGGATTCGATAGCGCGGCGCAATTCGAGAACGCGGCTTTTTCCCATCGAGCGGAAAGTCGCGCGATTTTTGCCCCTTCGGCATACACTGTAATGAATTCGTCCCTCGGACGACAGGAGACAACGATGGGGAAATACATAATAGAGGGAGGGCGCGAACTGAACGGTTCGCTGAGAATAAAGGGCGCAAAAAACTCGGTGCTGACGCTGCTTGCGGCGTCCATTCTCACGCCCGAAAAGGTGATTTTGCACGACTGTCCCGACATCGGCGATGTCGCGGTGATGCTGCGCATTTTGCGCAAATTGGGTTGCAAGGCGGAAAGGAGCGGAGACGACGTCGAGATTGACAGCTCGGGACTTCATTCATACAAGATCGCCTGCGATCCGGCGAAGGAATTGCGTTCATCGGTATTCATGTTGGGATCGCTGCTGTCGCGGCTCAAACGGGCGAGAGCGGTCTATCCGGGCGGCTGCGACATAGGCTTGAGGCCGATTGACATACATCTTTCGGGACTTCGCGAACTCGGCGTTGTCGTCGGGGAGAGGCACGGGCATATCGACTGCGACGGCACCGCCGCGCGCTCCGCCGACATCATGCTCGACTTGCCGAGCGTGGGCGCGACCGAAAATTTGATGATGGCATGCGTATTTTTGGACGGGATAAGCATTTTGCGCAACTGTGCGAAGGAGCCCGAAATCGTCGACCTTCAAAACTTTCTCAACGCCATGGGAGCGAAGGTGCGCGGCGCCGGCGGCAGCGTGATAACCGTCGAAGGAGTCAAGCGGCTTCACGGCGTGGAATATACGCCCATTCCGGACAGAATCGTCGCCGGGACGTGGCTTATCGGCGCGGCGATGTGCGGCGGAAAATTGACCGTCGAGAACGTCGTCCCCGAGCACATCTCGTCACTTCTTTCCAAATTGCCAAAAAGCAGTTGCAAAATATATCCGCGCGATGGTAAAATAACAATAAGGCGCGAGGGCAGACCGCGCGCCGTTCCCAAGACGGAGACGATGTACTATCCCGGTTTTCCGACAGATTTACAGGCGCAGATGACCGCGCTTCAATCGGTGTCGGACGGGACGGCGGTGATTGTCGAGAACATCTTCGAGACGCGCTTTCGTTCGGCGGTCGAGCTGTGCAAGATGGGCGCGGACATCACCGTATCGGGCAACACCGCCGTCGTCAGAGGGGTGCCCGAGCTGTTCGGGGCGCGAGTGAGGGCGACCGATCTTCGCGGAGGCGCGTCGCTGGTGCTCGCCGCGGCTGCGGCTATGGGCAAGAGCGAGATTGACGAAATACACCACATCGACAGGGGTTACGAAGACCTCGCGGCGATTTTGCCGCAAGTCGGGGTGAGGATCAAGAGAGAAAGTTGATATGAACAAGAGACTTGTCGTCATGTTTGCGGCAATCGCGGCGGTCATAGTGATCGTCGTGGTCTGTTGCGTGTTGTTTATGGTCGGGGCGGTAGAGGTCGAGACCGTGATTGGGCTTTCGCTGACCGACGAGGAGGAGAAGAAAATCATCGCCGTTTCGGGCATCTCGTCGGGGCAGAGCGTATTCTCCGTCGATGAGAGCGCCGCGGCTAACGCGATTGAAAAGGCTTTTCCCACGCTCGGCGTCGTGACCGTTGAGCGCGTTTTCCCCAACAAGGTGGACATCAAAATTACGTCGCGCACCGGCGTTGCGGCGGTCGCCATCGCCGATTCCGAGAGCGTTGCCGTCGTTGACCGCGATCTCAAGATTGTCGGCATAGCGAATTTCGACGAGGTGGAGCAAAAATCTTTGACTCTCGTCGAGGGTTACATCGTCTCGGGCAGCGACGAGCAGTTGCTCGGCGCGTTCCTCGCCGCAGACAAGGCGGGTTGGCTTGACGAGCTCATCGACGGGGCGGAGCAGTGCCGCCTGACCGGCGTGAGATTGGGTGAATTCGCGCCTCGGGTTGTCTATGTCGCCGCCGCGGAAGGAGAGGGAGCGGGTACGCTGACCGTCGTCACTCAATCGGGGTGCGACATAATCATTCCTTTGGACGGCGATGTTTCCGAACTGTTTGTCGGCGCCTATGCCACGCTCGACAAACTCTTTGTCGACGGAGCGGACACGGACGGCACGATGAGCCTCGGCGAGAATGGCTGGGAATTTGTGCGCGCGTCGTGACGCGTAGTCACGTATGCGCATATGCGCATATTTTATTTAAAATTATATTAATATTTTATTGACATTTGCTTGCGGCTTCTCTATAATAAAACTATGAAGGAAATTTGGGTGCTCGACATCGGTTCCGGCAAGCTTGTCTTTCTGTCGGGGAAGAAGTCTCTTTCGGGGCTTTGTTCGGTTGC
>CABKMX010000212.1 GCA_902373595.1 uncultured Christensenellaceae bacterium | reverse complement strand
CTCGACGAACTCATCGGCAGGGTGATTTGGTGCTTCGAACCGGACAAGCTGGCGGTCACTCTCGACATCAAGGTCAAATTCCGCAAGCCCGTCCCCTACGACGCGCCGCTCGTCGGCGTCGGCCGCATCGTCAAGAACAGCTCGCGCGCCTACGTCGGACAGGCAAAGATCTACGACGCCTCGGGCGCCGTCCTCGCCGAGGGCGAAGCTACCTATTTCAAGATGCCGTCTGCGGCGATTACCGATGCGGATATGCACGAAGAGCTGGACGTGTTCATTCCCGACGACGTCAAAGAAATCGATCTGTCAAACCTCAAATAACGCACACGGGCGCCAAAAAGGCAAAAATATCCCCCGGACTTGTCCGGGGGTGTTTTTCATCTCTTCACGCCGCCGTATCGACGCTTAAACGCCGGGTCGTTGAGCACTTGCCCGAGCACGATTGCGCGCCTCATGTCCTCTTTGGAGACATAGATTTTGTCGTCGTCCGCCTGCTTTTGGTCGACTTTGACAAAGCGCACGCCGTAATGTTCGCCGCACCCTTCGCTGCTCTTGCCGCCGATGCTGCCGCCGACCGACACCCGCTCCACGCGGTATTTGCCGCCGCCGTCATGAGCGACGGCGCAATGTTCGGCGTGATGCCCGGAACTTGCGGCAGGTTTGCGCGGCGCGCTTTTCGCCGGTATACGCGGCGGCGCGGCAGGACGCGGCTGACGCCGCGTCTCGACCGGCTCGAACACGAATTGCGCCTCGTCGATCGCCCTTTCGGCAGGCGTCGGCTGTCTGTCCGGCGGCGCGTTCGTCTTTTTGCGCTTGTCTATCTTGACGTGCTTCACGACGCCGATCACTCCGGCGATCACCGCCGCAATGAGGACAAATACGAGTTGAATCATTTCTTCTTGTCCGTCTTTTCCGGTTCGTTTCCGGTCAACGAATTACGCATTGCGGTGTCCGCCTGCACGTTTTGCATATTGTAGTAATCCATCACGCCGAGCTTGCCGTCGCGCAGCGCCTTTGCCATCGCCTTGGGCACTTCCGCCTCCGCCTCGATGACCAAAGCGCGCATCTCCTGCGACTTCGCCTTCATCTCCTGCTCGAGCGCGACCGCCATTGCGCGGCGCTCTTCCGCCTTTGCCTCGGCGATGCGCTTGTCTGCCTCCGCCTGGTCCATCTGCAATTGCGCGCCGATATTGCGCCCTACGTCGATGTCGGCGATGTCGATGGACAAGATCTCGAACGCGGTGCCGTTGTCAAGACCTTTGTTGAGAACGGTCTTGGAAATTTGGTCGGGATTTTCGAGCACGTCTTTGTGGCTCTCCGCCGAGCCGACGGTCGTGACGATGCCCTCTCCGATACGCGCTATGATTGTGTCCTCGCCCGCGCCGCCGATGAGGCGCGTGATGTTCGCCCTGACGGTCACGCGCGCCTTGACGCGAAGCTCGATGCCGTCCTTCGCGATTGCCGAAATGGGCGGAGTCTCGATGACCTTGGGGTTGACCGACACCTTGACCGCGTTGAGCACGTCGCGACCGGCAAGGTCGATTGCCCTCGCCGTCTCCGGCTCCAACTTGATATTTGCGCTGTGCGCGCTGATCAACGCGTTGACGACCTTGATTGCGTCGCCCTTTGCGAGAACGTGCGTCTCAAGCTCGTCGATTGTGACGTTGAGTCCCGCCTTTGACGCGCTGATATACGCGTCGACTATGGTCGCGACCTTGACGCCGCGCCACTTCATTCCGATGAGCCTCGCCATCGGCACCTTGACGCCCGATACGAGCGCGCGGAACCATATTCTGACGGGCAGTACGCCGAAAATCACGGCGATGAGAGCGAGGACGACGACGCACGCGATAATGATACCGGTAATCTCGCCCGCGCTCATTGCAAGCAATGTGAGCATTCACTCCTCCCTTTCGATCTGTTTGACCGTTATTTTGCCGCCCTCGACGCTGTCGACGACGATCTTGCAACCTTTGGCGACGAACACGGAATTGGACACAACGTCATATTCCTTGCCGTCAATCTCCGCCTTCCCCGACGGGCGAAGCGCACAGAGCGTCACGCCCTCTTTGCCCACGAGCTCTTCAAAATTGCCCGTGCCGAGCGTATGCCCCGTCGAAACGGCGGTATCCTTGTTGACCAGCCCCGTCCGGGCAAGCCACCCCTTTTTGAGCGCAATCATCATAATCACCGCAGCCAAAGCCAGCACCCCCAATACGATTGCCAACAAGACGAAAAATTGTATGATGGGGTTGCCGCCGCCGCTGTTGTAAATGCGCACGATGATTCCGATCACCACCAAAATTCCGCCTGCGATTCCGAAAAACCCGAACCCCGGCTGAAAGATTTCGACAATGATCAAAATCATTCCCAATATGAGGCAAATCGCCGGAATCCACCCAATCTCCGTGAAAACCAGCGCCACCTCTTGCCAAAATG
>CABKMX010000211.1 GCA_902373595.1 uncultured Christensenellaceae bacterium | reverse complement strand
ATACATGTACGACTTGGACCGCAACGTCAAACTCGTCGACGTCGGGCAGTACGGCATAGACGGCGACGCGTTCGGTCCGTTCGTGTTCGGCGTTATGGCGGGCAGGAGCGACCTCACTAATCTGTACATAGACGGGGTGAGCCGCATCACCGGCAAGTCTCCCGCGGACCTCGAGGGCTTCTATACCAAGCTCGCCGAGATCGCCGAGAGGGACTCGATCGCGGTGGTCGCGACGGTCAGCGCTGCGGCGGACGACTTGCCCGACTACTTGATGAAGTACAAGATCATCTGATCCGAAAGGAGATTTTATGAAATATACCAGCACTCGCGACGCTTCCGTCGCGATAGACAGCGCGCAGGCGATCGTCAACGGGCTGTCTCCCGACGGGGGACTCTATGTCCCCCAATCTTTTCCGGGGCTCAGCCGCGCCGACTTCGACGAACTGTGCGGCATGGACTACCCCGAGAGGGCGGCAAAGGTCATGTCGCTCTATCTCACCGACTTCACCTATGAAGAACTGCTGAGCTATACGCGCAAAGCATATGCGCGCTTTTACGGCGACCCCTGTCCGCTCGTGGGTGTGGACGAGGGGCTGTATGTGCTCGAACTTTGGCACGGTCCGACATGCGCGTTCAAGGATATGGCGCTGACAATGCTGCCGCATCTTCTGACCGCCGCGCGCCGCAAGGTGGGCGAAAAGGACAAGTCGCTGATCATGGTCGCGACGTCGGGCGACACCGGCAAGGCGGCGCTCGAGGGCTTCCGCGACGTCGAGGGGACGGACATCATCGTCTTCTATCCGACGGGCGGCGTCTCCGACATGCAGAAGCGGCAGATGATGACCCAAGAGGGCGAAAACGTCTGCGTCTGTGCGATCGAGGGCAACTTCGACGACACTCAAAGCGCGGTCAAGAACATCTTTGCGGACAAGGATATGGGCGCGAAGCTGCACGAGCGCGGCTTCAAACTGTGCTCCGCCAACAGCATCAATTGGGGCAGGTTGGTGCCGCAGATTGCCTACTATATCTCCGCATATTGCGACCTTCTGAACGAGGGCAAGGTCGAGTTCGGCGACAAGGTCGACTTCTGCGTCCCCAGTGGCAATTTCGGAAACATTCTCGCCGCATATTACGCGATGAAGATGGGGCTTCCCGTCAACAAGCTGATCTGCGCGTCCAACGTCAACAACGTGCTCACCGACTTTTTCACGACGGGCAAGTACGACATCGAGCGCGAGTTCCACAAGACGATCAGTCCGTCGATGGACATCCTGATCTCGTCCAATCTCGAGCGGCTCTTGTTTGAGATCAGCGACCGCAACGCGTCCCTCATCGCCGAGCGCATGGACGCGCTCAAAAAGAAGGGGAGCTATTCCGTCACCAAGGCGGAGCTCAACCGCATGCGCGCGCTGTTCGAGGTCGGCTATGCAGACGACGACGCGACAAAGAACGCAATCGATGCGGCGATGGACCTGTACGGCTATTTGATGGATACGCACACCGCCGTCGCCTACAACGTGTGGTGCGAATACAACAACGCCTGCCCCGAGGACGAGTGCCCGGCGATCATCGTCTCGACCGCCAATGCGTTCAAGTTCTCCGGCGACGTGCTGACCGCTTTGACCGGCGGCAGGAAGGACGCCGACGCGTTCGAGGATTGCAAAAAGCTGTCCGCGTTCTCCGGCGCCGAGATCCCCGAGCCGATCGCCGCGCTCAAAGACAAAAAGATCCGCTTTGACGAGATCATCGACAAGGCTGCGATCGCAGGCAAGGTGTTGGAGTTCGCCGACGTCTTGGCGGCAAAGGACAAAGCCTGAGCAAAAGCTGCGAAATACGCCGCGCTCCGCAGGGGCGCGGTTTTTCGTGCCAAAAGTTTCGATAGTGTTGCGGCGGAGCGCAAATCGTGCTAAAATGTAGTCAGTACGAACAGAGGAGAAAATTATGAAAGACGACAAAATGCGCGACGACGCGCCGCGCTCGGGCAGAGCGCAAGCCGTCAAGGCGGCGATCGCCGACGACGTGACAGGCTTTGTCTTGCTGTGCGTAGACGCGGTGTTTTCGCTTGTGCTTCTCGCGAGCGGTTTCAACTTTTTGGCGCTTCCGGCGCTGGTGCTTGCGCTTGTCGACGCGCTTGCGATGTTTGTGCGCGCGCTCAAGGGGCGCGATATAGGCGTCTTTTTGTTTGCGGCGTTCTTTGCCGTCTATGCAAGCATATTTTTGTACTTTCTCATCTGGGGCGCGGACAGCTTCGGCAGACGGCTGTGGTGGAACCTCGTGCTGTGCCTTTTTCCGATTGCGCTGACCGCATCGATCCCCGTCGTAAAGAAGTTTTCGGCGGAACGCATTGCGAAATTTTTCGTGCCCGTGTTGATAATACTCGTGTTTGCGACATCGCTCGTCTATGCGATGTTCATGAGTTTGCGCGCTCGTCCTACCGTCGAGAGGATGTGGGACGGGCATGACGCCTATCT
>CABKMX010000210.1 GCA_902373595.1 uncultured Christensenellaceae bacterium | reverse complement strand
TGCCGTGATCGTCATAAAATACCGCTCTGTCAAAAACTTTCTTCTTCAATTCGGGCTTTTCGTCAAGCAATGCCGGCTGTTCCACCTTTACGGGCAATGCCTTGCTGCTTCTCGACCCAACGGGTCTGCCTCTTCTTGCCGGAGGCGGAAGCTCTTTGCCTGCCGCAATATCCAAATATGCTCTTATCAATTCTTCTTTGTTCTTGGGATAGATGGGATATACGCCGATGTCACGCGCGAGATTTCTTATCGTGATTATATCGAGCTTTTTGATTTCATCTTCTGTGTAATAGGTCTTATCTTCGTTCATTTTCTTTCTCCTGTCATAAAATTAGGCGATGTGCCTGTCGATTGCGGATCCCCGTCCCCGTCATTTGATTATATACTTTTTCGGCTCTCGCTGCCATGTTGTTTCGTGACGAAAAACGGCGATCCGCGCAAAAATTGTCAAAAATTTCTATCGGAGAACACGATTACTTTCGTGCTGTCACCATCAAAATATTCTCGATCGACTTCAAGCGTGTCCCCGTCGACGCGTACAATCTGCTCGTCGTCAAACAAATCCAAAAATTCATCGAGCTTGCCTATGTCGACCTCGCAGGACGGCGTTTTGAAATGCATCGGAATCACTATGTCGGGCATCAGAAAATCCACATACTCTTTTGCCTGAACCGCATCGATCGTATAATTGCCTCCGACCGGAATCATAAGCACGTTGACCGTGCCGATCAGATCCCCCGTCTCGGCGTCGCATTCCTCGCCTATGTCGCCGAGGTGACATAGGTCGACCCCGTCCATCCTGTATTTGAAAATGAGGTTGGGACCGCGCTTGCTGCCCTGCTCGGGATCGTGCCAGCTGTGCATCGACGTGATGTCGACGCCCTTGACCTCCCACGCCCCGACGGTGTCGAACACCTGAGGCGACCCGGCGACCCGGCTCACTTCGTCATGGTCGCGGTGGTGGTGACTCAACGTCACAGCGTCCGCATTGACTCTTTGCATTCGATAGCCGACCAAACTCTCGGCGTACGGATCTGTGACCACGGTCGTACCGGTCGATTCTTCCAATCGGAACGCCGAATGCCCCAGCCATGTGATTTTCATAATCTTTCCTCTTTTATTTTATTCATCAATATCGAGCGTCAATTGCTCGGGCTTGGTCGAATTGAATTTCTCAATCAGCTCGTGAATCTTGTCGTGCGGATCGAGAAGCTCGCTGAGCGACTTGTTTTGATCGCAAGCCGAAATTATATACGCGACAAACTTGGACATATCCGCCTGTATGAACCACTTCTTTTCGAGAAGCTCTTGCGGACAATAGGTCAAATTGGTGCTGAGCACCGCAGTGAACAGCCCTTGATTGTAGGCGTCCTCGAATTTCTGCACGCCCTCGGTGAACAGCGCGTACGTCGCCGACAGGAAGATCTTGCCGCAGCCGCGCTCCTTCAGCTCAACGCACAGCTTGAGCATGGAGTCGCCCGTCGCGATGATGTCGTCCGCAACGAAGATGTCCTTGCCGCGAACGTCGTTGCCGATGTACTCGTGCGCGACGATCGGGTTGCGTCCGTTGACGACGTTGGCATAGTCGCGGCGCTTGTAGAACATGCCGAGATCGGTGCCCAAGACAGACGCGTAATAAATATTGCGGCTCATCGCGCCCTCGTCCGGGCTAACGATCATGAACCGCTCTTTGGTCATATCGAGATCGGGATAGCTGCGAAGCATCGCTTTGAGGATCTGATAGGTCGGCAAAAAGTTGTCGAAACCCATCAAGGGCACGGCGTTCTGCACCCTCGGATCGTGCGCGTCGAACGTGATGATCTCGGACACGCCCATCGACACAAGCTCTTGCAGCATCTGCGCGCAATCGAGCGATTCGCGCGCGTTGCGGCGATGCTGTCTGCCGCCGTAAAGGCTGGGCATCACCACCGTGATTGACTTGGCCTTGCCGCCCGCCGCCGCGATGATGCGTTTGAGATCGCTGTAATGATCGTCCGGCGACATGTGATTTTTGAAGCCGAACATATCGTATGTGATTGAATAGTTGCCCATGTCGCAGAGGATGTAGAGATCCTTGCCGCGCACGGTCTCCATCACCAAGCCCTTGCCGTCGCCCGTCGTAAACCTCGGGCAGACGTTCTTGACCAAGAAGGTGTCGCGATGCAGCTTCTTGCCCTGCGCCTTCGCCTCTTGGTTGTACCAGTTGACAAGGTAGTAGTCGATCTTGTCGCCCAGCTCTTTTGCGCCCGCCAAAGCGATTATCGCCATATTGGACGTGTCTTTGTCAAAATTGAAAATGGATTCAAAAAAAGGTCTCATCAGTGCCTCCGACCAAAATTGTCATCATTGAAAATCGCGAGATAAACCAAGCCCAAGCGGCATCGCCGCCCCCGCTCCGTACAACGTATGTCAACGCCCGGTTCAGAATTCATAAAACCTCGCAAACAGTCTCCGCAGCGACGCTTTCGCCCCTGCGTATCTATATAATAGCAT
>CABKMX010000209.1 GCA_902373595.1 uncultured Christensenellaceae bacterium | reverse complement strand
TCGACAGCGTCAAGAGGCTCGTCGAGGGCATGGTGCTTGACGGCTACGATTCGGACGGCGACGCAATCGAAGCGCTCAAAGGAGTGCGCATCACCGAGATCGACCGCTCCGCAAAAAAGGTCACCGTCACCGGCGCGGGCAGCGCAATCGCCGAAAGCGACTACATCACCTTCACCGTGCAGGGCTCCAAAAACAACGAGATCACCGGTCTCGAAGCGGTGTTCGGCACCGGCGATCTGTACGGATTGAGCCGCACCGACAAGAAGTATCTTCAGGCGATCACCAAGACCCAGGTCGGCGCAATCGACTCCGAAAAGATGCAGCAGGCAATCGACATGATCGACGAGTACACAGGCTCGGCGACCGATATCATCCTCTGCGCCTACGACAGTCGCAGGGCATATCTCGACGCCTGCGCGACGACTCGCACCAACGTCGACTACATGAATCTCGACGGCGGCTTCCGCGCGCTGTCCTTCAACGGCATTCCCGTCGTAGCGGACAGGTTCATCGACGACGGTCAGATGTACTTCCTCAATAGCCGCGACTTCAAGCTGCACCAGCTTTGCGATTGGAGATGGCTCGAGGGCGACGGAGGCAAGATCATACGCCAAAACGCAGGCAGCGCGACCTACACCGCGACGCTCGTCAAGTACGCCGACCTCATCTGCGACAGACCTATGGCGCAGCTCAAGTACACCGGCATCACATCGGCATGAATATGAGGGACGCGTCAATCGCAATCACGGACGACCTCTTCGGCATCGCGGACAGGGCGAAGAGCATCGACCCGCGCTATCGAATCGAATACAACAAGGGGAAACGCAGGTTCGAAGTGTTTGCGGGCGAAGATCGCTCTTGCCCCATCGTGCTGCCGTTCGATCGTCTCGACTGCCGCGCGCTGACATACCTTCGCAAGACAAGGATAGAACGTCTCGCGGCGCTTCAGGCGGAGATAGACCGCCACAACGCGCTCGAAGAGCAGAGACGGCTCTCCGAACTTCGGTCGAAGGCTTTGGACGCGCTGGACGGCATTTTGTGAACGCGTCCCGAGGAGGTGAAAAATGACGCTCAAACGCATTGTGAACGAGGCAAAGTTTTGGCTGGGCCGGGCGGATTGCAGCGACGGCGTCGGCGATGAACACACCCGAAAGCTCGTCGAATGCGCAAGACGAACGCTCGAGAAAATCGCGCTCGAATATGCGCCTCTCGTCGACGTCGCGACCGTCGTCGCGTCGGGCGGCAAGTTCACCGTGTCGGCGCTGCCCAAAAGGGCGATTGCAATCAAAAAAGTGAGCAAATACGGCGAAACAATCGCCTTCCGTTGTCTCGGCGATGTGTGCGAAGTCGCCGAAAACGGCGCTCTCGACGTGGAGTATCAGCACTTTCCGCGCCGCGCCGAATGGGAGGACGAGTGCGAAGTCGCGCCTTCGGTGTCGGCAAAGGCTGTCGCTTTGGGCGTCGCAGCGGAGTATTGCGCGATCGAGGGCATGCCCGACCTCGCGGAGGACTTCGGCAAAAGGTTTTTTGAGGACATGCGCGCCGCAACGAGAGTGAGACGCGAAGTGCGCCTGCCCGGGAGGTTGTGGCTGTGATTCGCTATGAATGCAAATACGCGCTGGGAAGGGTCGAAAGGCGCAGAGTGCCTTTGACGAATTTCGGCGGTTACGACCCCGACGACGCTGTCCGCACTTTGCCCAAAGACATGTGCGGCGAGGTGTTCAACTTCACGTTCGACCGCGGCAGACTTGCGGACGGCATGTCCTTTTCGCCCTTTTGCCAAACCCTCGAGGACGGCTCGAGCGCGCCCGTCCCGACGCCGCAGACATTGCAGGCGAAGTACAGGCTCTTCACCGGCAAGCTCAAGATCGACGGCAAGACGCGCGACGTGCTGTTTGCGTCCGAATCGCAGCGCCTGAACTGTTTCGTCCTCGGCGACGCGAACGCGGCTTGGCAGACAAAGACGGATATGTCGCCCGGTACATTCGTCAGCGCGGTCGGCTATGTCTTTGAGGACGACGACCTCATGCTGTTCGCCGGGACCGGCGCCGGGGTGTATATCCTCTCCGGCTCGAAGGGCGGACAGACGGTCGCGAACGCGCTGCCCATACGCGACATCCGTACCTACCGCGAACGCGTCTTTGCCGTCGTCGACAGCGAACGTCCCTGCGTGTGGTTTTCGGATACGTTCAATCCGTACGATTGGACCGTGTCGCTCGACGCCGGCGGCTATATCTACACCGACGGCTCGGCGGGCAAAGTGCTTGCAATCGTCCCGATGAACGACTTCCTCTTCGTCGTGTGCGAGTATGGGCTCTTTCGCCTGACCGCGTATGCCGATCAAAGCTCGTTCACGCTCAAGCGAATCAGCTCGGACACCGGACGAGTGTTTGCCCAAAGCGCGGTCGTGTGCGCCGATTCGCTCGTCTTTGCGACAATCGACGGAATTTACGGCAGCGACGGGTACGGCGTGCGAAAGCTCACGTCGAGGGCGGACAAATTGC
>CABKMX010000208.1 GCA_902373595.1 uncultured Christensenellaceae bacterium | reverse complement strand
ACAAAGCAGGAGGCACAAAAAGTGACTAACAAGAAATCACGGGCACTGTCGATTGCGGTACTCACAATCTTCTCGATTGTGGTGGTACTCGGTTGCGTGTTCGCGTTCGTCAGCCTTGATGACGGTCAGCTCGGCATACGCAACTATGTCGCGTATCCCAAGTTGATCAAGCTCGGTCTCGACCTCAGCGGCGGCGCCTATGCCGAATATACCGCCGAGCAGCCCGAGGATATGACAGACGAAGAATTCAACGCCGCGATAGAGGGCACGCGCCGCAGCTTGGAGGACCTTTTGTTCGGAAAGGGCTACACCGAGGCGCAGGTCAGCAGCTACGGCAGTACAATCAGAGTTGAAGTTCCCGACATCGACGATCCCGAGAGGATCTTCGACCTCGTCGGCAGGCCGTCTTCTCTCGAGTTCAAGGAATATACGAGCGAAGACACCGTCAACGAGACGTTGATGACCGGCGAAGAGATTGCAAACGCCGGCGTCGTCTACAACGAGGGCGCATACCTCGTCGCGCTCGAGTTTACGAGCGAGGGCGCCGAGAAGTTTGCGGAAATCACCGCGGACCTTGTCGGCAAACAGCTCGGCATCTACGTCAACGGCGAATTGCTCATGGCGCCCAAAGTCAACGAGGCAATCAGCGGCGGCACCTGTACAATCGAGGGCGACTTCACCTATGACGAGGCGTACGACCTCGCGGTGCAGATTCAGGCGGGCAGCTTCCCCCTCGACCTCAATATGACCAATTCCAATACGATCAGCGCGACGCTCGGCGATTCCGCATTGAGGGCGGGCATCATCGCAGGTCTTATCGGTCTCGCGCTCATCATCATCTATATGTGCGCGTTCTACGGGCTGATGGGTGTTGCCGCAAGCATGGCGCTCATCTACTACGCTTGCACCTATGTCTTCTTCCTTGCGGTCTTCCCGTGGGTACAGCTCACCTTGGCAGGCATCGCAGGCGTGCTGCTCAGTATCGGTATGGCGGTCGACGCGAACGTCATCATCTTCGAGCGCATCAAGGAAGAGTACGGCAGCGGCAAGAATATGACGAACGCGACCGCTAACGGCTTCAAGCGTTCGCTCGGCGCAATCATCGACGGCAACGTCACGACCATCATCGGCGCAATTGTGCTCATGATTGTCGGTACGTCCACAATCAGAGGCTTCGGCATCACGCTTCTCATCGGTATCGTGCTGTCGCTGTTCAGTTCTCTTGTCGTCACGAGGGTGTTGCTCAAGAGCATCATGACTTTCCACGACGAGAGACACGCGAAGTTCTATATGCTGAGGAAGAGAGACGCCGACGAATACGGCTTCGAAGCGATTGAGGAGGCGGAGAGCGCTCAAGAGGCAATCGACGCGGAGGAGGCGAAGGCGATTCCGCTCCCGGTCGGTCCCGACGCGGACGAGGTGTATGAGGCGCAGGAAGAGGCCGTCGAGCACGGCATCGATTTGACCTCCAAGCCTTCCGCTCCCAAGAACAATTACTACAACAGACAGCGCAAGAACAAGTCGAGACGCAACAAGGGAGGGGCACGCAGATGAAGATCAGAATGACCAATAAAAACATCGCCAAGATGTACAAAATTTGGTTCGTGGTCCCGGCGGTGATCATCCTTGCGGCGATTATAGTTTTCGCGGGTTTCGCGATTGCGGACAAGGATATCAATTCGGGCATGAACATCGGCACGGACTTTGCCGGCGGTTCCATTGTCACCGTTGTGCTCGGTGAGGACAAAATCGCTTCCGCCGACGGCTTCAACGCCGAGCTTGAGAAGATTACCGAAGTGCTGCATGACGACGATATCGCCGCGCAGGTCGTCGAGACCGCGGCTTCCGAATACGGCGTCACAATCGACATCGACGCAGTCAAGGCGGACATCAGCTACAGCCAGAGGTCGGACAGCGGCGCGAACATGTCAATCATCGTCAAGTACGACAACATCTCGTCCACTTACGATCCCGACAACACCTTTACCAACCTTCGCAACGAATTGATTGAGGCTCGCCTCGAGGAGATCTATGAGGTCACCGAGGACAACGCCTCTATGGTCACGATGTCCAACATCGGCGCGACCGCGAGCCAAGAGATGGTCAAGTCCGCGATTCTCGCGCTCGTCATCTCGCTCGCACTCATCCTCGTCTATGTCGTCATTAGATTCGAGTTGTGGAGCGGTATCGCCGCGGTCATCGCGCTCTGCCACGACGTCGCAATCATGCTCGCGTTCACGATCATGTTCCGCATTCAGGTCAACAGCTCGTTCATCGCGGCTATGATCACGATTGTCGCATATTCGATCAACAACACGATCGTCATCTTCGACCGCGTCAGAGAGAACAACAAGGCGGAACTCAAACTCAAGCCCAACGCCGCTCTCGACAACTTCAAGATCTGCGACGCTTCGCTCAAGCAGACGATGACTCGCTGCGTCAATACGACGGTCACCACGCTGTTTGCAATCGTCATCTTTGCGATTCTCGGCGCGGCGTCGGTAAGAG
>CABKMX010000207.1 GCA_902373595.1 uncultured Christensenellaceae bacterium | reverse complement strand
AGCCTCGGTATCGACATCGATCACGGCTTCGCGCCCCAATACGTCGTCACTCCCGGCAAGGAAGAGACGATCAAGCGCATCAAGGCGGAGCTTGCCAAGGCGGACAAAGTCTATCTCGCGACCGACCCCGACCGCGAGGGAGAGGCGATCTCGTGGCACCTCAAAAACGTATGCGGCATCAAGGGCGGCGACATCCGCATCGTGTTCAACGAGATTTCAAAAAAGGCGGTGTTGGCGGCGCTTGAAAATCCGCGCGCGATCAATATGAACCTCGTCGACGCGCAGCAGGCGCGCCGCGTACTCGACAGGCTGGTCGGCTATCAGATCTCGCCTATACTCTCGCGCAAGATCAAGAGCGGACAGTCCGCGGGGCGCGTGCAGTCGGTCGCGCTCAAGATGATTGTCGACCGCGAACGCGAGATACGCGACTTCAAGCCAGAGGAGTATTGGAACATATATGCGTTTTTGCTCAAGGACAAGCGCAGCGCTGCGTTCAAGTGCGAATTCAACGACGTCGACGGCAAAAAATACAAGGTGAGGTCGAAGGAGACCGCCGAAAAGATTGTAAGCCGCAGCAAAGAGGGCGTGTGGAGCGTCGACCAGGTCAAGCGCAGCACGTCCGTGTCCAAACCGCAGCCGCCGTTCACGACCTCGACGATGCAGCAGGACGCGTCCGCAAAGCTGTCGATGACCGCGTCGCAGGTCATGCAGGTCGCCCAGCAATTGTACGAGGGCGTCGACATTCCGGGCATGGGGCAGATTGCGCTCGTCACCTACATCCGTACCGACAGCGTCCGCGTCGCGGTCGAGGCTCAAAACGAGGCGCTCGACTACATCCGCGCGACCTACGGCGAAAAATATGCGCCCAAGCGCCCCAACGTCTACACGACCAAGGCGAGCGCGCAGGACGCGCACGAGGCGATCAGACCCATTTCGCTGGCCGTTTCGCCCGAGTCCATCAAGGACAAGGTGCAGCGCAACATATACAGGCTGTACAAGCTCATCTTCGACCGCTTCGTCGCGTCGCAGATGCAGAGCGCGAGCTATGACACGCTCAACGTGCACATCGTTTCGTACAAAGACGAGCACACCTGCGGCTACACGCTCAAGGGACGCACGCTCAAGTTCAACGGCTGGCTCGCCGCCTATACGCCGATGACCGAGAGCGAGGAGAAGGACTCAAAGACGCTGCCCGACTTCACCGAGGGGCAGCCGCTCGAGCTCAAGGAGATGCAGAGCGAGCAAAAGTTCACCAAGCCGCCGCTTCGCTACACCGACTCCACGCTCGTCAAGGCGATGGAAGAGAACGGCATCGGACGTCCGTCCACCTATGCGGCGACAATCTCCGTGCTTGCAAAGCGCACCTACACGGACAAAGAGGGCAAGTACATCAAGCCGACCGAGCTCGGCGAGATCGTCTGCGACACTTTGATCAAGTTCTTCCCCGACATCATGAACGTCAAGTTCACGTCGGACATGGAGACAAAACTCGACACGATCGAGGACGGCGGCGTGCGCTGGCAGAAGATCATCGAGGACTTCTATCCCGGCTTCAAAGCGAGGCTGGACGCGGCAAAGGGCGACCGCTCCGCGAGGGTGCGCCCCAAAGAGGAGGAGAGCGACGTCATCTGCGAAAAGTGCGGCGCGCGCATGGTCGTCAAGGACAGCCGTTACGGCAAGTTCCTGGCGTGTCCCAACTTCCCGAGGTGCCGCAACACCAAGCCTTACGGCGAACCGGTCGCAAAGTGCCCCAAGTGCGGCGGCGGAGTCTACAAGAAGATCTCCAAAAAAGGCAAGGCGTACTACGCGTGCGAAAACCGCGATTGCGGATTCTTCGCATGGGACGTCCCCGCGCCCAAACTCTGCCCCGACTGCGGAGCGTATATGAAGATGACCAAGTCCAAGACCGGCGAGGTCAAATACACCTGCTCCAACGCGGAGTGTAAACATACCGAGATCGTCACGGGCACGGAAAAATGAGGTTCCATGTCGTCGGCGGAGGGCTTGCCGGATGCGAGTCGGCGTACCGCTTTTTGCGCTCGGGTCACGAGGTCGTGATGCACGAGATGAGAGGGGTCAAAGCATCTCCGTGCCACTCGACGGACGGGCTTGCCGAACTCGTGTGCAGCAACTCTCTCAAAAGCGAGGCGGAGGACACCGCGAGCGGTCTGCTCAAAGCGGAACTGCGCGCGCTCGACTGTATGCTGTTGGACGTCGCCGACAAGTGCCGCGTCCCGGCGGGCGGCGCGCTCGCGGTTGACCGCGAGGCGTTTTCGGCGGAGGTCGAGAGAAGGCTTTTCGCATTCGACGGCTTTTCGCTCGTGCGTGAAGAGGTGACTTCTTTTGACGGCTTGCAGCCCGTTGTGATCGCGTCGGGTCCGCTGACTTCGGACGCACTTGCGGATGAACTTGCACGCAAATACGGTGCAAAATACATCGGCTTTTACGATGCGGTCGCGCCCATCGTGGACGGCGATTCGATTGATCTTGCCCACGCATTCGGCGCGAGCCGATACGGCAGGGG